>DAOQRQ010000001.1:0-1563 GCA_035355815.1 Ferruginibacter sp.
TTCCAAATGACCGGCATCGGTTATGTTGCGCACATACCGAACCTTATAACCCAACGAAAGCAGGTACCGGTATATGATATCGAACGAAATGAAAGTGCGGCAGTTGCCCAGGTGTACGTCGCTGTAAACCGTGGGACCGCACACATACATGCCTACATGGCCCGGCGTGATGGGTTTGAATTCTTCTTTCTCTCTTGTAAGTGTATTGTATATTCTTAAAGACATGAGTGATTTGTGATTTGTAGTTTGTGGTTATTACGCCGGCGGTTGCAATCCAACAAACAAATAATTAAAATGAAAGGTACCTTTTTACAAAGATATTAAGCTATGCCGCAAGGGCAACAGAAAACATGGTATGGGAAGAATATATTCATCTGAACCGCTAAGGTATTATTTTTTGCCCAATTGCAGATCGGCAAAAATGGGGAAGTGGTCGCTGAGTTTTTTATTGATGCGTAAGAACTGGGTTACTTCAAAGCGGTTGCCGGTAAAAATATTATCGATCCGCAGCACGGGCGAAATGCCGCTGAACGTACGGCCCAGCCCGGCGCCCTTTTCAACAAAGGCATTCTTCATGTTTCCGCCAATGGTATGATAGGCATAACTGTTGGGCAGGTCGTTGAAATCGCCGGTGAGTATCACCGGGTAAGGGCTCTTATCCACTTCTACCTTTATCCGGTCGGCCTGAATTTCTCTTTTCAAGAACCCTCTTTTAAATTTACTGAGAATGCTTTTTGATTCTTTAAGTGTTTTTTCTTCTTCAATGGTCGGCTCGTCAATATACTCAAGGTTGGTGCGGCTGAACCGAAGCGACTGCAGGTGGATATTAAACACCCGTATGGTATCTTCTCCTTTTACAATATCAATGTACTGGAAAATGGAATTGTAATCATTGGGGTAAAAAGAGACTGTTCTTTTATTGATGATGGGATAGCGTGAAAAAACGATGATCCCAAAATGAGCATAGCCCCAGAAATCATCCTTGCTGTTGTATGAATAAAAATAATCAGGATAGTTGAGTTTTTTCAAGAACTCATCCATGTGACCGTGTTTTTTTATGCTGCTGTCTTCGGCAACCATTTCCTGGAAACAGGCAATATCGGGCTGGTATTCATTGATAATGTCAAGCATGTTGTTCTTTACTTCGGGGTGTTTCCTGTCGTTAAGCACATTAAACTGTGCCACATTCCACGTCATCACCCGCAGGGCATCTGCCTGTTTTTCTTTTGCAAAAGAATGCGAAAAGCGGAAGGGCAGAACATGGCTTATGGGCTTGTACGCAAGCAATATGGCCGCCGCTGAAATAAAGGCCCGGCGTGGTTTTACAAACAGCCAGAAAATGATAAAGGCGATCAGTACCAGTAAAAGATAAAAGGCGGTGAGGTTCAGTAGGCCGATGGGCCAATAATGTTTTGGGCGGAAAAGATAACTGTAGCTGCCCAGTAAAAAAAGAATCGCTGCAAGGATATTTGCAATGATGGTTATGCGTTTTGCCTGTCTGCGAAAAAACCCTTTGGCCATTGCATAAAGATAACGCTAAGCAGCATAAAAGAATGTGAAAGA
>DAOQRQ010000001.1:1663-56992 GCA_035355815.1 Ferruginibacter sp.
ACCCTTTGGCCATTGCATAAAGATAACGCTAAGCAGCATAAAAGAATGTGAAAGAAGCGGGCTATTCTTCGCTGGCCTTTTTCAAAATTTCTTTTTCTTCCCTGGTAAGATGACTGTATCCCTTCTGGCTGATCTTATCAAGAATTTCATCAACCCGCTGTTGGGTTATATTGGATGTTTTATGAAAAGGACTCCGGTTTCCGGTATTATAAAAGACCTTTTCTTTTACAGAATAGTTCTTCCTGCTTTTATCGGGGTTGAAAAGGTTAACCCCCCAATGATAGAAACGATTCATCCAAACACTCCCATCAATTTTTTTCTTCAGCAACAAAACAAATAAAAGCCCGGCAAGCGCTCCGCCCGCATGTGCAAGGGGATAAGCGATGGGCAACCGGGAAACTGCCAGCAGGTCGATGCCGGTATACACAACAGTAATGATCCAAAGCGGTATGCCCCCATTGATATGACTAAAAAATCGATAGCCCGGTGATATCATAGTTGCTGCCAGGGCCACGGCCATCACAGCCGGGTTGGCGCCAAGCAGCCACAAATTATCAACAGTACCGGCAGAAGCAGGTGTTAAGTTTCCCACTGCAATGAAAAACAGGGCGCCGGCAAATCCGCCATATAAATATACCGGGATGAGTTTACTGTTACCGGTAAGCGCCTGCAGTACAGAACCGAAAGCCCATAACCAAAGCATATTGCTGATCAGGCGAAACGGAATGATGCGGCCTGCAGGGGCTGTATCGCTGAACATGTAGGTAAGAATTGTCCAGGGCCGTTCGGCCAGTTTACCGGCACCGGCCGGCAATTGAAACCAGGTCAATACATCTGAATAGAAGGCGTCGCCGGAATTACTGTTCACCGAAACCGCTGTTCGGATCACGAGCAGCACGAGGAAGAAGATGATATTAAGCGCAAAAAGCCACATCAGCGCATTGCCCGGCTGGCCCAATGTAAACCGGTGCTTTTTTATTTTGTACTCCTGGTAGCGGTCTGCTTCACCCATGATAATAATAAACTTGGTATAACAAAAGTACAAACAGTTGCTGCAACCGTTTGTCAGGTTTAATAGAAAGTTTTTTTGTTGGTCCTGTTCCATATCAGCACCAGGACAAAGCCCATTGCCAACCCGCCCAGGTGAGCAAAGTGGGCGATATTGCTGCCGGTGGAATATACCCCGCCAAAAAAGTCGATGGCAGCCATGCCGGCTACGGCATACTTGGCTTTTATGGGAATAGGTATAAAGAGTATGAACAGTTCCGTATTGGGGAAAAGGTATGCAAAGCCGGCAAAAATACCCATGATAGCGCCCGAAGCTCCTACCGTATATGCTTTGCGGAGAAGGAACTGGTATTGTGCCTGTGTATCGGGATCAAGTAAGGCGTGGTCGATATCCCAAAATTGATAGCTGTAATGACCCAGTTGTGCAAAGCCGGCAGCCAGCCCGCACACAATGTAAAACAGCAAGAACCGTTTTGGCCCCCAAACCCTTTCCAGCATAGTGCCAAACATCCATAAACCAAACATGTTAAACAGCAAATGTGAGGGCGAGCCGTGCATGAACATATGTGTTACGATCTGCACCGGCTTGAACACGTCTGATTTATAGTGATGCAGCGCAAACATATCTGCCACATTGTTCGGTTCAGCACCTCCTCCTATGAAAACCTGTGCCAGGTATACAAGCACGTTTAATATTATTAAATTCAACACCACCGGTGTTGTTCTTTGAAAATTATTTCCGTATGACATTATACAAATTTAGCGGTTATATCCTATTTCAGTTTCAGCAATACCACGCACTCAATATGATGGGTATGGGGGAACATATCCACCGGCTGAATTTTTTCCACCGAATATTTTTCATTCAGCAGGGCTATGTCCCTGGCCTGTGTGGCCGTATTACAACTAACGTACACGATGGTAGGGGCTGCTATCTCCAGCAACTTGTTCACCAGTTTTTCGTGCATGCCGGCCCGGGGCGGATCGGTGATGATCACATCGGGCCTGCCGTGTGTGGCAAAAAATTCGTCGTTGCATATTTTGATCACATCGCCGGTAAAAAATTCAGCATGATGAATATTGTTGAGCGCTGCATTTTCTTTCGCATCTTCAATGGCTTCTTCAATCACTTCCACCCCGATTACTTTTTTTGCCAGCCCGCTCACAAATATGCCGATGCTGCCCGTACCGCAATAAAGATCATACACGATCTCGTTGCCGGTAAGCCCGGCAAAATCACGGGCAATGCGGTATAGTTTTTCCGCCTGCCTGGTGTTGGTTTGAAAAAAGGATTTGGCCGATATTTTAAACAGATAATTCTCCAGTTTTTCAATGGCATAGCCTTTACCGGAATACACCTGTGGGGTAAGATCATAAATACTGTCGTTCCATTTTGGATTGATGGTGTACAGCAGCGTGGTTATTTCCGGCACCTGTTTCAACAAATGATCAAACAGTTTTTCCCGGTCTTCCTCCGCATCGTAATTCAGGCAAATGTTCAGCATCAGTTCGCCCGTGGTACATAAGCGTATGATGATATTACGAAGCCAGCCTGTATGCTGCCGTATATCGTAAAAAGTGAAATTATTTTCCAGGGCAAAAGAACGGATGGTATTGCGGATGCGGTTGTTTACATCGTCCATCAGGTAGCAGGTTTCAATGTCGATCACTTTATCAAAGATCCTCGGCACGTGAAAACCCAGGGCGTTTTCCTGTATGATGACGCCCGACTCCATTTCTCCGGGCAGTAAATACCGTTTGTTGCTGAACGTAAACTCCAGTTTATTCCGGTAGTGAATACTGTCATCCCCACCAACAATCGGCAGGATACCCGGCAGTTCCGTTTTACCAATGCGCCGCAGGTTCTGTTCAACTTCCTGTTGTTTATACTCCAGTTGTTTTTGATAAGGCAGCATTTGCCATTTGCATCCGCCGCAGGTGCCAAAGTGTTTGCAAAAGGGTTCTACCCGTTCGGCAGAAAATTCCTTTATCTGTAATGCCCGGCCTTCGGCCCAGTCTTTTTTGTTTTTGGTAAGCAGGATATCGGCCACGTCGCCGGGTACGGCCCCCGAAATAAAGATCACTTTTCCATCCAGCCTTGCCAGCGCCCGGCCTTCGGCAGCATAGCCGGTAACGGGGATGTTTTCCAGTACCTGTTTTTTATTTTTCTTTCGCACGGGGGCAAAAATACCGCTTAAATCATCCCGATTCGTTTTGTTAACGATTTGTAATTGTTAAACCCGGCCGGCCCCTTCCGGTGAAGAATAACCGGCGATTTTAAATACATTTGCTATCCTTTAATCACCATGAAAAAATACTATACACTCCTTCTTGCCCTTGTTGTTTTTAAGACCGGCATTGGCCAGGGTTACCAGGTAACGCTTAACACACCCGATTATAAGAGCGGCATCACGTACCTTACTTATTACATGGGCAGCAATTTTAATGTGGCCGATTCGGCTGCCATCAGCAATAAGGGTACGGCTGTTTTTAAAGGATCAACCAAATTACCCCCGGGTATCTATGCTGTTTTTTTGCCCGGAAACAGGCAGCGTGCTGAGTTCTTAATTGACAAGGAACAGGTAATATCCATAACCGTCGACAGCACCGATCTGATCAATAAAACCGTAGTTACCGGTTCCAAAGAAAACATCCTGTATGAACAGTACCAGAAATTTGCCGCATCAAAAGGAAGGCAGATACAAACAGAGCGTAACGCATACCTTTCATCGCAAACAAAGGAAGATTCGCTGCTGCACGAAAAGAATTACAACCAGTACAACAGGCAACTGAACGAATACCGGGAGGGCATCATTAAAAACCAGCCGAACTCTATGATGGCTGCCTTGCTTAAAGCTATGAAGGAGCCGCCCGTACCAATAACGATCCCGGTAACCAAACAAGACTCCCTCAATAATTACTACGAATACAAAAGCCATTACTGGGACGGCATCACTTTCATGGACGACCGCATCATAAGAACCCCTTTCTTTTTAAGAAAGCTGGAGCGCTATTACCGGGAAGTAATATCGCCCGCAGCCGACAGCATCATCAGGGATGTGGATTATAAATTATTGCTGGCCCGGTCGGCTCCGGAAATGTATAAGTTCCTGCTTAACTGGCTTACCGATGAATACATCAATCCAAAATACATGGGGCAGGATGCGGTTTTTGTTCACTTGTTTGAAAAATACCATAGCAAGGGCCTTACCAAATGGCTTAATGAAAGCCAGCTGGATGCCATCAGCCGAAGGGCCTATATGCTTATGTCGAACCTGATCGGTGATAAGGCCGCCGACCTGGAAATGCTGGATACCGACAACAAGCCGTCTTCGCTTTATAATGTACAGGCCGATTACACGGTTGTATGTTTCTGGGATCCCAACTGCGGGCATTGCAAAGAAGTGGTTCCAAAACTTGACTCCGTTTATAAAGCAGGCTGGAAGAATCATAACGTAAAAATATTCGGCGTTCTTACCCCCGATGGAAAAGATGCCAATGTAATGCCGGCCTGGAAGGATTTCATATCCAGCCGTGGCCTGGGCGAATGGGTACATGTTTATCAAACCAAAGAAACAGAAGCAAAGAATGTGGCCGAACAAAGGCCCAGCTTCCGCCAGTTATATGATGTTACCATGACCCCTACCTTGTTCCTGCTGGATAAAGAAAAACGCATCATTGCAAAAAAACTTACCTGGGAACAACTCAACGACCTGCTGGAGGTGAAATGGAAATCGCCTTCTTCGAACTAAAACAAACTGCTGATGAAAAAATTGTGTTTACTATTTGTACTTGGTATTACTGCTGCTTCTGCTTTTTCGCAGGCCCTGTTTACTTACGGCAACAAATCGGTTGATAAGGAAGAATTCCTGCGGGCATACAACAAGAACAAGACCCCGGTTACAGATAAAGAAAAGGCGCTGAGGGAATACCTTGACCTGTATATAAAATTCAAACTAAAAGTAAATGCCGCCCTGGATATGAAGCTGGACACACTGCCACAGCTTCAATACGATGCCCAGAGTTTCCGCACACAGATCGAAGACAGTTATCTCAATAATGAAAAAGCGCTCAATGTTTTGCTGGATGAAGCCTTCAACAGAAGCCAGAAAGACCTCCATGTACTGCATTTCTTTGCTGCCATCACTAATACAGCTAAGCCCGAGGATACTGCAAAAGCATATAAGGCAATTTCCGGTTTATATACTTCGCTGCATGCCGGAGCAACAGATTACAATAAACTGGTAGAAGCTGCCGGCGCAGAAAATGTGCGCCAGTCGGATATTGGTTTTGTCACCGCTTTCTCCCTTCCGTACGAATACGAGAACATCATTTATGGTTTAGACAAAGGCCAGGTAAGCAAGCCCTACCGGTCAAAGAACGGTTGGCATATATTTAAAGTGGTGGAAGAAAGAAAGGCTGTTGGTAAATGGAAGATCGCCCAGATACTGCTTGCCGTGCCGCCGGAGCAACAAGAAGTTAACAGGCCAATCCTGGAAAAAAGAGCCGACTCGATCTATCAATTGCTTCAGAAAGGCGCCGATTTTGGTGCTATGGCAAAGCGGTTCAGCGATGATAAATTAACCTATGGCAACAACGGCGAGGTTCCTGAGTTTGGTTCGGGCAGGTACCAGGTGTCTTTTGAAAACGAGATATTCAAACTCAGTCGCGACGGCGAGATCGGCAAACCCTTTCTTTCCGATTACGGCTACCATATTGTAAAAAGGATATCGCATACCCCCGTATCAACAGACCGTAATGATGCGGCTTACCTGTTTGAACTGAAACAAAAGGTACAGCAGGATACAAGGATAAATATTGCAAAAGACCTTTTTGTAAAAGAAGTGCAGAAACAGGTAAGTTTTAAAAAGACCGGCTCTGTTTCTGAACAGGACCTGTTTCGTTATGCCGACAGCGTCGTGAAAAACAGCGGGTCCGAAACAAGTGCTTATCCAATAAGCAATAAAGCTGTTTATAGTTTTGCCAAAACCAAGATCACCGGGAAAGAGTGGCTTGATTTTATAAGGAACTATAAAGGCAATGCAGAGCTTTATCAAAATGAAAGTAATGCGGCGCTGCTTGATAAATTCATTTCCACTGCCACATTAGATTATTATAAAAAACACCTGGAAGATTTTAATACCGAGTTCAGGTACCAGATGCAGGAGTTCCGCGACGGCAATGTGCTTTTTGAAGTGATGGAAAGAAACGTGTGGGGAAATGCCGCCGCCGACACAGCCGCTTTAGCAAAACATTACAACGCAAACAAAGGCAAATATTTGTGGACGGCCAGTGCCGATATCATTCTTTTCAATGGATTTAATAAGACCATTGCCAACGGGGCAAGAGAAGCGCTGAAGAGTGGTACCGACTGGAAAAAGATCGTAGAAGAATCCAATAATGGCATACAGGCCGACTCCGGAAGATTTGAGCTTTCGCAAATACCCATTGCCATTGATGCGAAACTTCCGGCGGGAACTATTACAGAAGTAACGATAAATCCACAGGATGGTTCTGCGGGTTTTGCAAAAGTGATACGCCAGTACGGCGAAGGCATGCAGCGCAGTTTTGAGGAAGCCAGGGGATTGGTGATAAACGATTATCAAAACATCCTGGAAGAAAAATGGATCAATGAATTAAGAAAAAAATACCCGGTAAAAATAAACGAACCTGTTTTCCAGTCGCTGCTGAAATAATGACATTTCTGTTACAAATTTTAAAACCTGCCTTCGCAAACTGTTGGCAGGTTTTTTGCGTATATGGGGTGAATAACAAACAAGGCTTCTGAATTATGCCCCTGCTGCATATTCGCTGACCTATTACCTTACCTAAAACACATGAAATATGAAAACAGTATTAACAGGGTTTCTATTGACTTTATTTTCCGTTATTAACGCAGACGCCCAGATATACCTGCAGGGTGGTTTAAATCTTGCCAACATCACAAAAACAAATGACGGTCAAACAGAAAAGAACAATATCCTTCCGTCGTTTAATGCAGGGATCATGGGACGCTGGGGTTTATCAAAAGAGCTGGACATTGAAACAGGGCTTTTGTTTACTGGTCACGGATCAAAGGCAGAAACTTATTTCAATGGAGGGAATGATTATGTAAAATCAAAATTTAATCCGTACTATATACAGGCGCCGTTAAATGTGGTGATAAAAATTCCCGTTAATAAAACTTCCGGGGTGTTTTTTCATGCTGGGCCTTATATAGCCATTGGTGTTACCGGCAGGTCAAAGATGGAGTCTAAGATCGGTCCGCTTACCTCTTCTTCTTCCCGCAGTATATCATTCAGCAACGACGATCCGTTTACTTCGCAGCAGGACGATGCCGCATACGATAAACTCAAGCGCTTTGATTATGGTTTGAATGCAGGCGCCGGCTTTGAATTTGAACACCTGATATTAAAAGTGAACTACGGGCTTGGCCTGGCGAAAATAAATTCAACAGAAAGCAACAACTCCCAAAACGATAAGAATAAATACCGGACGCTCAGTTTTTCAGCAGGCATTCCCCTGGGAAAATAATTAGCCCTTTTGATGAAAACTAAAAACCCTCTTGTTTGAAGAGGGTTTTTTATTTTAGAAAAGTTGCTTTACCACGTTACTAACAATATTCGGCCTGCCCAATGTATAATAGTGCAGGATGGGAACGCCTGATTTTTTCAGTTCCCTGGACTGGGTGAGCAGCCATTCGGTTCCTACCTCTTCCACCGCTTCGGGTGTTTTGCATTTTAGTATCTCGCTGCTCAATGCCACCGGAAGGTCTATATGAAATACTTTAGGAAGCATCGTCAATTGGTTAACACTGTAAATTGGCTTTAGTCCCGGAATGATGGGAACGTTGATCCCTGCTTCGCGGCAGGCTTTTACAAACGCAAAAAATTTTTCATTGTCGAAGAACATCTGTGTTACTATATAATCGGCTCCCATATCCACTTTTTTCTTCAGGTAGTGCAGGTCGCTTTCCATATTGGGCGCTTCAAAATGTTTTTCGGGGTAACCGGCCACGCCGATACAGAATTTTGTTCTGCTCGTATTCTTCAGGTCTTCTTCCAGGTAAATGCCCGAGTTAAGGTCAACCACCTGTTTTAAAAGATCGCTGGCATATTTATGGCCGCCGGGTTCGGGCAGAAAGGCCGTTTCATTCTTCGCCGCATCGCCCCGAAGCACCAGTACATTATCAATTCCCAGGTAATGCAGGTTGATAAGCGCATCTTCTGTTTCATTTATATCAAACCCGCCGCAGATAAGATGCGGCACGGTATCCACGCTGTACTTATTCATAATGGCCGCACAAATACTTTCAGTGCCCGGACGTTTACGTATCACTACTTTCTGAAAACTGCCATCGGCATTTTTCTTAAATACGTGTTCGCTGCGGTGATAGGTTACGTTGATATAAGCCGGCTTGTATTCCATCAGCGGATCAAGGTGCTGGTACAACGATTGAATACCTTTTCCTTTAAGCGGGGGCAGTATCTCAAAAGAAACGAGCGTGTCTTTCGCCTCTGCAATATGGTCTGTTACTTTCATCTGTTCAATTAAAATGCAAACTTACTTAAGTGGAGGCTAAAATGAACAGCGTGTTTAGTAAACGATCTGGTCCAGGAACAGGGAGCTGTGTTTGTACCAGAAAAAACCAACAATGGCACGGTTGCGGTATTGTGTTTTCCATACGATCCAGGCGTTCTTATTATACCAGATCAGGTCAACCCGTAAATTAGACCTGTATCCTTCGTAGTAGTTGAGTGGTATGTTTCCAATACCTGTTGCTGTGGTGTCTTTCATGGTTCTTACATAAAAGGTTTCCGGAAACCCGTCATTGTAAGTATTGTAAACGTCGCCCACCGAGGCCGGTTCCTTGCAAAACAGGCTAACATTATTACCTGTGTATTGGTACAATCCGTCGGCCTTCGGCTGCATCAGCCAAACTGTTGTATCTGTATTTACATCTACGATCCTCAGCCATTTCTGCCCGGCAATGGTATCCTCGCTCTTTGCCTTAAAGGTCATGATGCTGGCCTGGTAAAGGCTCCCGTCTTGGTGAAAGATATAATACCGGTACGTCCAGGTTGTGCCTACCCTGGGCGTGAGCGTTGTTGGGTTAACGCCTCCCTGGAACACGGTTCCGTCTATTTCTTTCTGGCACGAAATCATGGTCACTGCTGAAAGAAGGACGAATAAAATAACGGTGTTGATCCTGTTATACATCTTTCCTGTTTTACCGATGACCTGTATTGATCAAAGTAATTACCAAAAGAATACCTAGAATGTGATCTGGTCGAGGAATAAGGCGCTGTGTTTATACCATACGGGGGGAGGTATTAACGACCGGTTCCGGTACTGCAGCTTCCGTACAATCCAGGCATTGTTGTTGTACCAGATCAGGTCTATGCGTATACCCGATTTAAACCCCTCGTAATAATTTGTCAGCACATTTCCAATGCCGGTTGGAAGTGTATCGTTCACCGTTTGTACATAAAAGGTTTCTGCCGCTCCTTCATTATAGGTAATATAATTGTCGCCTGCCGATGCCGGGTATTTACAAAACATATTTGAGTTGCTGTTTGCATACTGGTATAATCCATCTGTTTTTGCCTGCAAATAATAAACTGTTGTGTCTGTGTTTACATCTACTATCTTCAGCCATTTTTCACCGGCGATCGTCTCTTCGGTTTTTGCACGGTGCGTCATGATACTGGCCTGGTAAAGACTTCCATCCTGGTGATAAATATAATAGCGATACGTCCAGGTAGTACCAACCTTGGGCTTTTGATTTGTGGGAAAAGGATTAATGACGCCACCGCCGCCACCGCTGCCAGTGAGGGTTCCGTCTATTTCTTTCTGACACGAAACCAGCGTTATTACCGAAATAATAAAGAAAAAAAGCAACCCTCCTGTTCTTTTGTACATGTACCCCTGTTTTGGTGATGATTTGGCAAATAAATATACTTAAAAAGCGGCGTATGCAGCACTTTGCCGGGTAAGAGGGCGAACCTTTTTATAACGCTGCTCACAATGGGCTGTTAATTATTCCACCGGTTCCTGTCGTTTGATGCTTTATCTTATTTTTGCTGCAAATATTTCATGTTGAATTTAACCATACAAACAAAGGGACTGGTAAAAGTTTACGGCAGCAGAACGGTGGTGAACAATGTTTCTTTTGAAGTAAAGCAGGGAGAGATCGTTGGTTTGCTGGGGCCCAACGGCGCCGGTAAAACCACGTCGTTTTACCAGGTGGTGGGTTTGGTAAAGCCCGATGAGGGAGAGGTTTTTCTGAACGACATAAATATTACCAAACTTCCCATGTACAAAAGGGCGCAAATGGGCATTGGTTATTTACCGCAGGAGGCAAGTGTATTCCGTAAACTAAGTGTGGAGGACAATGTGATGGCGGTGCTGGAAATGACAAAGCTCAGCAAGAAGCAACAAAGAGAAAAAATGGAGACCCTGCTGGATGAATTCAACCTGCAGCGGGTACGTAAGAATAACGGCGATACCCTCAGTGGCGGCGAAAGAAGAAGAACCGAGATCGCCCGGGCCCTGGCTGTAGATCCTAAGTTCATTTTGCTGGATGAACCCTTTGCCGGTGTTGATCCCATTGCGGTGGAAGACATACAGGCCATTGTGGCAAAACTCAAATTCCGAAACATCGGCATACTGATCACTGATCATAATGTAAACGAAACGCTTTCTATCTGCGACCGGGCCTACCTGCTCATTGATGGTAAAATATTCACCCACGGCACTGCCGAAGAGCTGGCCGGCGATGAACAGGTTCGCCGCTTATACCTGGGCAAGAATTTTGAGTTGAAGCGAAAGGATTATTTACATGATGAAGCTGCCCGATAATTTTTTATCTTGTTGGGTAAATGAAGCTGCTCTCCCCCGCCATATCCAAATTAGCCCGTATGCGCCTCTGGCGTATCGAGAACTGGAGCAGCCACCCCGTAGCCGTTCAGCGGGAAGTATTACAGGAGCTGGTTACCGCAGCCCAGTACACCGAGTTTGGCAGGAAGTATAATTTCTCGAAGTTATTTACACTGAAAGAGTTTAAAAAAAATGTTCCCATTCACGAGTACGACGATATAAAACCCTACATCCTGCGTATGATGGAGGGAGAAGAAAATATTTTATGGAACACCCCGGTTAAATGGTTTGCCAAATCATCCGGCACCACATCCGATAAAAGCAAGTTCATCCCCATCAGCGAAGAAAGCCTGCAGGATAATCATTTTAAAGCCAGCAAAGATGTATTGAGTCATTACTACAAAAATTTCCCTTCCAGCGACCTGCTTACCGGCAAAGGATTGGTAGTAGGCGGTTCTCACCAGATCAGCAAGGTAAATGAAGAGATACAGTATGGCGACCTGAGTGCGGTGCTGATGCAGAACTCTCCCTTTTGGGGGCAATGGATACGAACACCGGAATTAAGCGTGGCCCTGCTGGATGAATGGGAAGATAAAATTGAAAGGCTGGCACAGGTAACGGCCAATGAAAATGTTACCTCGCTGGCAGGCGTACCCACCTGGACGCTTCTTTTACTCAAACGCATCCTGGAAATAAAGGGCAAGACCACCATTAAAGAAGTGTGGCCCCATTTAGAACTCTATATTAATGGCGGCGTTTCCTTTGTTCCTTATAAAGAACAGTTTGATAAGATCATCGGGGAAAAAATAAATTACCTGGAAATATACAACGCCAGCGAAGGCTTTATTGCCGCACAGGTAAGCCCGGATGACGACGGCATGTTGCTGTTCACCGAACACGGTATCTTTTATGAGTTCATGCCCGTGGAAGAATACGCTAAGAAAGATCCGGTAACCGTTGGTCTGAAGGATGTGGTTGCGGGGAAAAATTATGCGCTTATCATAAGCACTACCGGCGGGCTCTGGCGTTACCTCATCGGCGATACAGTGCAGTTCACCGGTCTCAATCCTTATAAAATAAAGATCAGCGGAAGGCTGAAACATTATATGAATGCCTTTGGCGAAGAAGTGATCGTTGACAACAGCGATAAAGCCATTGCCATTGCGGCCGAAAAAACAAATGCCATCGTAAACGATTATACGGCGGCTCCGGTTTATTTCAGCGAAAACAGCAACGGGGCGCACGAGTGGCTGATAGAGTTTGAAAAAGATCCCGGCGATATAGCTGTTTTTATTTCGGAACTGGATAACGCATTGAAGAATATCAACAGCGATTACGAGGCAAAACGGCACAAGAATATTGCGTTGCGTATGCCCATCGTTCACAAACTGGCGCAGGGAACCTTCAGGGAATGGTTGCGCAGCAAAGGAAAACTGGGCGGACAGCACAAGGTTCCCCGGTTAAGCAATGAACGGCAGATACTGGAAGAAATATTGAAAATAAAAAATATCGGGACCCTTTAAGATTTTGATTTTATCTTGAGAAAAGAAAACAATTATCTATGAAATTATTAGAAGGAAAAACAGCGATTGTTACCGGGGCTGCCCGGGGCATTGGTGAGGGCATTGCATTAAAATTTGCAGAACACGGATGCAATATCGCCTTTACCTATGTGAGTGATGGCAGCGCAGAAAAAGCAAAAGCCCTGGAGCAAAAGCTTGCCGGCATGGGCGTAAAGGCAAAAGCGTGGAAAAGCAATGCCGGCGACTATGCAGCCTGCGAAGCATTTGTGAATGAAGTGCTGAAAGAATTTGGCGCCGTAGATATTTGCGTGAACAATGCCGGTATATCAAAAGATAATCTATTACTCAGGATGACGCCCGAGCAATGGGATGACGTGATGCAGATAAACCTGAAAAGCGTTTTTAACATGACCAAGCAGGTGATACGCCCAATGATGAAGGCAAGAAGCGGAAGCATCATTAACATGAGCAGCGTGATCGGCGAGATGGGCAATGCAGGCCAGAGTAGTTATGCGGCCAGCAAGGCCGGTATCATTGGCTTTACAAAAAGCGTGGCCAAAGAACTGGGCAGCCGCAATATCCGTTGCAACGCCGTGGCCCCCGGGTTTGTAGAAACAGATATGACACATTACTTAAAAGAAGGCGAAGGAGCAGAGAAGTACAAAGCAGATATTCCATTAGGCAGGTTTGCCAGCACCGAAGATATTGCCAATGTTTGTTTGTTCCTTGCCTGCGATATGGGCAATTATATCACCGGCCAGGTAATAAGCGCCTGTGGTGGATTGAATATTTGATCTTAGGTTCCAAAAAAAATCCCGGGTATGTTTACCCGGGATTTTTTTATGATGACCGGAATGCCACCGGGTGATCTAATTTTTTATGTGGCCCCAGAAAGATCCGAAGCAGGATGCGGAACGCTGCCAGCTCTACAAACAAAAAACACAAGCCCAACAGGATGATCAATGCCGCCTGGCTGCTGTGTACATACGTAAAGAATACATCTACGCCGATAAAGGCAGCCGTTATTGGAAAGCCAAGCATACCAAGCGCTGCCAACAGAAATAAAAATCCGGTTGTTTCCTGTTCGTATACATAACCATGGAAGCGATCGAGAGAAATATCATTATCGATACCTTTTATTTTTTGCAGGCAGTAATATCCCAATAAAAAAGCAAGCAGCACGCCGCTGATATAAAATACGGTCTCTGTAATACTGGTATGATCGGCATTTAACAACAGGGCGGCAATAATATAAATATGGCCGGTCAATAACCCGGTCCAGGCCTTTATAGCCGATTGACGGTACGCAAAAGAAAAAAGAATGATCGCCAGGGCAATGCTCATTAATATCACTGGCAGGCTTACTGCCTGGCGTTGCAGCATTTCCGGGTTAAGAAGACCCATTATTAAAATGGCGATCCCTGCAACGGCAAGAAGTGCGATCAAAAGATAAGACTGAAAGAACCGCAATTGTTTTCCTGCCCATTTGAACGGGCTCCATAAAAACCGGAACATAATGGCATCTAAATTCCATTCTTTGATATTCAGGATATATAATGAAGCTGTTAATGCAGATACAGGCTTTTGTTTGGGTGCCGTGTAATGAAAATACTGGTGATGCACCAGGTAATTTAAAACCGAAGGAGAAACCAGTAACTGGTAGGTTCTTAAAAATGCATTCCCTGCAAAATGGATCAGCACCAGCCAATGGAAACCCAACGCCGTTTCAATGAACATCAATCCTATTTGTGCTGCAGATGAGTAAGCGATCTGTGTTTTAACCGTTGGTTGTACCCTTGCAATAAGTGTGGCCATCACCGCTGTTAATGCGCCTATAACGATGATAACGATCTTGGCCCAAAGCATATCTTCCCAGAAAGGATGCGTACGCAACAGGAAAAAAACACCGATGTGTACACTGAGTGATCCGTAAAAAATAGCCGAAGAAGATGTAGGCCCTTCCATGGCTCTTGGCAACCAGGTGGTGAATGGGAACTGTGCCGACTTAATCGTAGCTGCCAGGATGATCATGCAGACGATGAACACCGCCATGGAAGTGTTGCCGCTTTGTACTGCCATCTCTTTTGCCTCACCCAGCTGGGTAAATGAAATATTCTGATGGGTAAGATGATGCATCATCCACATGGCAAGTATCAGCGAAATGTCACTTACCCGGTAATTGGAAACCGTCTTCAGTGCATTTTTTACGGGCAGGTAGCGGTTGCGGTAAAATGCGATCAGCAGGAAAGAACAAAGACCTTTTATTTCCCAGCCAATAAAGAGTGTTTCAAAATTTCCGGAGAGGATGATAAAATTATAGCCCGCAGCAAACAGCAGGATGGTGTTAAAGAACCGTTTATAGCCCTGGTCACGGTGCATATAATATTTACTGAACGTGGCTACCAGGAAAAACAACAAGGCGCCCACAATGCTGAATACTGCTGTTATTTCATCGTAATAAAATTGAATGGCAAAAACAAAACGCTCTGTTTGATACAGCGTGGCCAGTTTATAGCTTACCGGCTCAAGCCCGTTGAATATCCACCATATCATAAAACAAACCGACAAAACGATATAAGAAACCTTTGTGACACGTACAATGCGGCCGATTGGTTTTTCGTTTTTATTTTGCCAGAACAGCGAAATGAAAAACGCCAGCAGCGGCAATCCGGTGAACAAGATGAGCAGTTGATTCATTTGGTTTATTTCTAACTGTTATAATTAGTGGTTCTTTATTATTAATCCAGCAGGTACACCGGCAGGTTTTCTTCTGTTGCATGCACAATATGATTGGTCTCCATTTCTTTTGCCCCCTCAATGAACTTCTCCATGTTGTGGATCGTTTTTATTTGTCCGGAAGCTGTTATCGGTTCGTATCTTGCAAACACGCCCTTGCTGAAATAATAGAATTGTTTTTCTTCGGGATGTAGCGCCACGATGTGCACCCATTCATTCTTATACCACTCAAACACTTCGTCTGATGATTGGATCGCCTTTAAAACAATTTCGGGCCGGTGTTCAACGATCACCAGCAATCTCACCGGGTCGTGTACTTCTATCATCTGCCAGGGCAGGCCGGGCCGCAGATCACCATCGCTGCTGTTAGCCACGCCAAATAAGCCCATCACATTGTGAGGAAGTTTGGTTCCGGCGCCCAGTTTAATATTATCTACCCTGGAAAAATAATATTCCAGGTTGATGCCCCCGCAAACAAGGCCGATCGGCCGCATTACAGCGGTCAGGATCGCTCCATCGGGATCTGTAGTGTGATCATAACTGTTCAGAAATGCACGACGGTCGAGGAATAATCCCTTGGTTGTCTGCCTGCGGCCAATAATGGCAAGCGTGTTGGTGCCATGACCCAGTTCCGGCCTTGGTTCAAACAAAGAAACTGATCGGTCGTGAATGGCCTTGCGTACCTGTTCCAGCCGCTGCTTTGTATTGATCGAAGCAAAACGCCTGCTTCTTTCTTTTGCATTTAAATTCAATGCTGTTTCAAAACTCTGTTTATTGATAAAGTGGTCGCCGATATTCTCTGCGCCCAGTACATCCTCGTCGTAATACCCGATCACATCTGCAGCAGTATCGTGCATGCTGCCGATGAACCGGGTGCTATCCGGAATTAAAATTCCTTTGGCAGCCAGCGCTTCCCTTACTTTTTTATGATTAAGAATAAATGCCTGTACCCTTGCATTGGTGGCGCCGGGCCTTCCGCTGCAGGCGCCGCAGTCGTGTGCGCCGTGGTGCGGATTGTTGGCGCTGCTGCTTCCATGGGCAACAATATAAACAATGGGGGCAAAGTTTTTAACCAGGCCGATGCCCCGCAAAAAACCTTCGGCCCTTGTGATCATTTCATCAACCGTATAACCGATCTGCAATCCGTTCTCTACATCAGCGGGATTTTTATTTTCGATGGTTAAAGACGACTGCCTGTCCATGTGTCCATACGCATTTGAAATGGCCGGGCTCATTTTCGGACTGAACATCATCTGCATTTTTTTTGCCAGCGCCCAAAATCCGTAGGTAATACTTAATACAAAGCCGGTAAAAAATCCATGCGTGAGTTTGCTGTAGATCGGTTCCTCTTTTCTTGCTTCTTTTGCATTATACTCTTTAATGAGGTATTTGGGTGTTACCGGTGCCGGGCACAGTTTATCATAAAACCTGCTTCCCTCCTGCTGAAAATAAAACTCCACGCCAAAGAATCCCGGGGCGCCAAATGTTTCGCAGTGTTTATCCACGGCTTCGATATGCCTGCGGATGGAATCTTCCCGCTCATCGATACAAAAGATGGCCTGGAATGTTTTGGCGTTCGATAAAGATCTTGGCGAAGCAATGCTTATCCCTTTCAGCACCGAATCGTAATAACTCCATTCAAATGCATCCTGCCACAGTTCTATCACTTCTGCAAGTTCTGTTTTATCAACGCTGGCAAACAGGTCTGTTGGCGGCTCTGCTGCATGAATGGCCAGGGGTTGCCATTTTTTTCCAACCCGGTGGTTGAGTATATCCAGTTCCATCAGTAATTCAAATTCCACCAGTTCTTTTAGTGTGATCAGTTTTTTATCGAGCAGTGTTTGCGGATTGTCTTCCACCGCAGAAACAAAGCCGCTCCAGCCATGGTGAGCGAATTGCTGGTCGAACAGGTACTGTTCAAAATATTCTTCTTTACCAACAATGCTTTCTAAAAGTCCGGTAATGGAATAATTACCCGATAAAAATTTCTGTCGTACCCCCCGGGTTTTAAAAAAACTGGTGAAGCTTTTTTGCTCCAGTTCTCTTACACTTTCGGTAAACGACCGGCCGGCAACCGGAAAATCCTGGACGGCGATACCCTGGTCTAAAAAAGCGCAAAGGATGCGGAACAACAGGGGGTGAACCTTATTGTCTATGTCCAGGTGGTAAACGGTTTTCCAGTATTTTCTCAACTGCCCGATCCGTGGGTGGCTGATGGTATCGTACCTTGTTACGGTGAGTTTTTGTTTCCAATCGGAAAGGGCATTTTTCCCTTTTTTATTGACGATCACCATTTGCAGAATGTCTTCCCTGATACGGCCGGTCTTATACATTTCCCGGTATTCGGATAATTGCAGGTGTACCTGATAACCGAATATCTTTGATGCTTTAAAAATGGCATCATAAAATTTCATATGCTGAAATGCATGCAGGGAGTTGTGATGGATAAAATCCTTCAGGGCCTGCTGCGACGGCAGAAAATGTTTCAGTTCGTGGATAACATCTGCTTCGTTAAATGAATGATTGCCCATATTAAATAAAATCGGGTTGGAGATTTCCCCAACCCTGTTTTAAAAATTAATGCCGTAGTTCTGCTACACTGAATTTTGGATTTTTTTCATCCTTTATGTATAAAACATCTTTATAAAATTCCACTTTCCCGGTATCGATATTATACATGGCTCCCACAATACCGATCTCTCCTTTATCGAGCATTTCTTCCAGGATAAAGCTGCGCTCTATAATATTTTTTACCCCACGCCTCACATTCAATGCGGATACATTCTCAACAAATTTTCCATTCTTTGAATTCCTTTTATCGATGGCTGTTGTTTCTGATTCGGAGTAAACAGCCGGCTGCAGCTTTGATAATAGCTCGGTAAGGTTTCCCATTTCAACATGGTCGCAGGCTCCTTTCACGGCTCCGCATTTGGTGTGGCCAAGAACAACGATGAGCTTTGACCCTGCTACTTTACAGGCAAACTCCATGCTGCCCAGTATATCTGTATTCACAATATTGCCTGCGATCCTGATAGAAAAAACATCGCCCAAGCCCTGGTCGAAAATTAACTCAGAAGAAGTGCGGCTGTCAATACAGCTAAGTATAGTAGCAAATGGCCATTGCCCGTCACGGGTAGCATTCACCTGGGCCAACAGATCTCTTTGCGCTTTCAGGTTTTTTACAAACCTGGCATTCCCTTCCTGTAAAATTTCCAATGCCATCCTGGGTGTTAAACTTGCTTGTGTTTCTTTTGTATGAACTCTCATTTTAAATTTGATTGTTTTTTTAAAAATTTATTTTATGCAGGTTCAATAAAATTGACCGTTTCAACAGTTATGTTTTTTGTTTTAGCATTGCTTCTGAAATCACGGATAAGCTCCACAACGTCGTAAGCAATAGACCTGGAATTGGTGCAATCAATAATAACCTTTGAATTTGCCGGGATCTCCTCCAGCTCTTTTATCACACTTGCCTTATTAAAAAAGGAAACTTCTTCAGCCAATACAAGGTGATGCACTTTGTGTCCTTCATCACCGGTAACCGTTTCTTTCATATAGTGGGAGTTACGGTAACTGTGTCGCAACGTGTAAAAAATACCGAAGAGTATGCCGATGGTAATCCCTTTTAACAGGTCGGTTGCCAGGATGCCAATGACCGTGGCCAGAAAAGGAATAAACTGTTCCCAGCCTAATTTGTACATCTGTTTAAAAAGCGTGGGCTTTGCTAATTTATAGCCCACCATTAATAATATGGCGGCTAAACTTGCCAGCGGTATCATGTTCAATAACCCTGCTATTGTAATGGCCGATATCAACAAAAAAACACCATGAAGTATGGCGGATAATTTTGTTTTACCTCCAAAGTTAATATTGGCAGAACTCCGTACAATAACCTGTGTTATTGGTAAGCCTCCGATTAATCCTGAAACGATATTGCCCAGACCCTGTGCCTTTAATTCCCGGTTGGTGGGTGTAACTCTTTTATCGGGATCCAGTTTGTCGGTAGCTTCTACACATAACAACGTTTCCAGGCTGGCAACAATGGCCATCACAATGCCTGCTTTCCAAACTTCAAAATTTGTTATGGCTGAAAAATCCGGGAACGTGAACTGGTTGAAAAACTCAGTTAAATTCTTTGCAACCGGAAGCCGTACAACCTGGTCTTCGGCTAAACTAAAATCGAGTGTTCCCGCTTTAAACAGGTAATTCATTACAATACCAAGTATCACTACAACAATAGGACCCTGTATCAACTGAAAGATCTTGTGTTTTTTTGTCAGTACCGAATCCCACAATATCAGTATTGCCAATGAAATACCGGCTATCAAAACAGCGCCGGGTGTAACAAAATCCAACGCCTTTGCTATTTCAGAAAAAGTATTTTGTCCGTCTGCCTGAAAAAAAGCATCATCGCCTTCAACGTCCTTATCCCAGCCTAAGGCATGTGGAATTTGTTTTAAGATAATGAGAAGCCCAATGCCTGTAAGCATCCCCTTAATTACCGAAGAAGGAAAAAAGTAGGCAATAAAACCGGCTTTGGCAAAACCCAGGGCCAACTGTATAATACCAGCTATAACAACAGCCAGTAAAAATGCGGGAAATGAACCTATGGTGCCAATAGCAGTCAGTACAATCACAGCCAGACCGGCAGCCGGGCCACTAACCCCTAATGGCGAACCGCTTGCAATACCTACAATAATACCCCCGACTATTCCAGCAATGATGCCGGAAAAAAGAGGAGCCCCCGATGCCAATGCAATACCCAGGCATAAAGGAACTGCTACAAAAAATACTACAATACTCGCCGGAAGATCGCTTTTAAATTCTTTAAAGATGCTGTTACTCTTCATGAGAAACTGTTTTGATTTAATTATAAAAGAAATGTATTACCATCATAACTGATAATAAGGTTGCCTTAAAACAATAAGGTCGCTGTCACAATGCAGCGTCATTAAGAATAAATGAAAATAAAATTATAGTACGTTGGGCGGAGGTACCAGTAATTCGCCGTGAAAAGCGGTGTAGGTGCCTGCATTTTCAGTTTTATGATACTGCAGGGTTATGGAGAATAAACAATCTGTTTTGTGTTGGTCGTGCAGGTATTCTTCCGAGAAAGAAGTGATGTTCTTGGGTGTTTTTTCTTCGGTGCTGTTACCGAGCGGATTGGCATTCTCTTCTTCTGTTCCGGAAAGCGGCGATTGATCCGAACATGAGTTTGAATGCTTTGCCTGCTCCTGCTGGCTGGCATACACAAAAGGAGTGCTTACAGTAAGCCACATCAGCAGCAGTATCATAATAACCGCTGAGCCCAGTTGTAAAAAACTATATGTTCTTTTTCCTGCTTTCATGTAAGGGCTGCAAATTAACATATAAGTTTCTGCAAACCAAGCGTTCCGTTAAAACAAGGCTGCCGGATCCGGAAATTTTACAATCATCTAACAATAAGCATTAAAAATGGTTGAAATACAGGAAACCTGCTGCCTGGCTGCCTTAAAAACATCTGCATAGAATTAAAAAAGCCGGTTCAAGGGTGTACATTTAATATTTAAACAGAACCTGTTTTATGACCCCATACGAAAAATTATTATCAGACAACAAGGCCTGGGCGCAAAAGCAGCTGGAGACAGACCCCGGATTTTTCAAACGATTATCGGCCATTCAAACCCCGGATTTTTTATGGATCGGGTGCAGCGACAGCCGGGTGCCTGCCGACAAGATAACCGGAACACAGCCCGGCGAAATATTTGTGCACCGTAATATTGCCAACATGGTGGTGCATACCGATGTAAATCTTTTAAGCGTACTCGATTATGCGGTGAACCATCTGAAGATAAAACATGTGATCGTATGCGGACACTACGGATGTGGTGGAATTAAGGCCGCCATGAGCAGCCGTGATTTTAAACCGGTATTGAATATGTGGCTGAGAAATATCAAAGATGTGTACCACATTTACCGGCAAGAACTGGATAAAATAGATAATGAAGAAGCCAAAACCGACAGGCTGGTGGAGTTGAATGTGGTGGAACAGGTAACCCACCTGGCTCAAACCTCCATTATTCAGCGTTCGTGGCAAAACAATAGTGGGCCACACTTACATGGATGGGTGTATGGCTTAAAAGACGGGTTGATACATTCTGTATTGGAAATGCCTCCCGGATCTTATATCGATCCTTTGTATGCATACGAAGATCTGTAAGCTTAAACGCAAAGGAGCCATAAACCGTCTCCCTTTCTTTTATTTTTTTGCTTTGAATTTGTTTATCGCATTCCGGGTGAACTCACTCAGCACCAGTCTTCCGCTGATGGCCGCCCTTTCTTTCAACAGTTCATCCCAGTGTTCGGTTCCTTTCCAGAATATTTTTTTCATCTCGGCCATCGCTGCCGGGTTAGAGTGGGCCAGGGTGCTTGCCAGGCGATATACCGCTTCATCCATATTCTCAATGCTTTCATGCACTTCGGCAAACAATCCTTTTTTTCTTGCCCACTCCGTATTGCGCCAGTTGCCGGCATCAATGGCCAGTGCGCTGAAGGCGGCCGTGCCGATTTTTCTTTCCACAGCCGGGCCAACCACAAAGGGGCCAATACCAACGGCTAACTCACTTAATTTAATTTCCGACCTCTCTGTAGCTATTGCGTAATCAACTGCAGCGGCAAGGCCAACGCCTCCTCCCACACATTTACCTTGTATGCACCCGATGATAAATTTTGGGCACTTGCGCATGGCGTTTATCACATGGGCAAACCCGCTGAAGAATTTCAAGCCCTCCGCTTCTGTTTTTATGGATACCAGTTCATCAAAACTGGCGCCCGAGCAAAATGTTTTTTCGCCGGCGCTCTTTAGAATGATAACCCGGGTATCGTCATGCGTTCCGGCAAAATGAATTTCTTTGGCCAGTTCTTCCAGTATCTTTCCCGGCAGGGAATTGCTTTGCGGATGAAAGAACTCAATGGTATTGATGCCGTGTTCAATATGCGATCTTACATATGCTTCAGTACTCATAACAAAAAATTTCAAGTATAAATTTATACAATCTTATTGCGCTTTTTTAGCCACCATTGTTAAAATAGTTGCCACGCCGGTTATCTCGTTGGTCTCATCGATCATTTCCACCAGCCATTTTACAATTCCCTTATCAATATCATCGCCTCTTTTAAAATCTTCGGGTTTTTCTATTACCCGTTTATCGTTCAGTAATTTTTCCTTACAGGTAAACCGAATATGAATTTCAGCGCCGGGATAAACGGGTTTGGTAAAGCGTAATTCATCGATGCCGTAGTTAAGCAATACCGGGTTCTTTTCATAGCTGTCTACAAACAGGCCGGCCGCCATACTCATTATAAAATATCCGTGCGCCACCTGTTGCTCAAACATGGTGCCTTCAAAATCGGTTGTTTTGATGTGTGCATAGAAATGATCCCCGCTCAGGTCAGCAAAGCGGTCAATATCTTCTGAAGTGATCACTCTTTTTTCGGTTACGATCTGGTCGCCGATCTGCAGTTCTTCAAAATGTTTCCGGAAAGGGTGCTTACCCGGGTCTTTTCCGGCAGCGTATTGCTGGTAAACATGGGTGATGGCAGTGATGCTGGTAGGCGAACCCTGCAGAGCGGTGCGTTGCAGGTAATGTTTTACTCCACGCAATCCGCCCATCTCTTCTCCTCCCCCTGCCCGGCCGGGGCCGCCATGAATAAGCAGGGGTAAAGGTGACCCATGCCCTGTACTCTCCTTTGCACATTCATTATTCAACACCAGTATTCTTCCGTGGTGCGTGGCAGCACCCACCACATATTGCTGTGCAGTTTTATGATCGGCCGTAACAATCGTTGAGCACAGGCTTCCTTTGCCAAGTTTACTCAAAGCAATGGCGTCGTCTGTTTTTTTATACGGCATGATGGTACTTACAGGACCAAATGCTTCCACTTCATGTACTTCTTTTGATGCAAACGGCTGTTCATTCATCAGCAACACGGGCGACATGAATGCGCCTTTGTCTGCATCTGCATCCAACACGTTCACACTATCCAATGATCCGTAAATTATTTGTGAAGAAGCCAGTAGTTTCTGAACCTGTTCTTTCACTTCGTTGCGTTGTGTTTGCCCGGCCAGCGAACCCATTCTTACTTTTTCGTTCAGCGGATTGCCAATGGTTGTTTGCGAAAGCGAGGAAGCGATCGCCTTCCACAGGTCTTCCATTTTATTTTCCGGAACAAAGATGCGTCGTATGCCGGTACAGCGCTGACCGGCCTTTAGTGTCATTTCCTTTCTTACTTCTTTGATAAAGATGTCCCATTCCGGTTTGTCGGGAGTAACGTCGTCGCCCAATACAATACAGTTCAACGAATCGGCTTCCATATTGAATGAAACGTTCTCTCGTAGAATATTTGGGTTCGATTTTAGTAAAAGCCCGGTTGAAGCAGATCCGGTAAAGGTTACTACATCCTGCGAAGTAACATGATCAAGCAGGTCGCCGGCGCTTCCGCAGAGTAATTGCAAAGAACCTTCGGGTAATATTTTTGAAGCAACGATCTCTTTTACAACTGCTTCGGTTAAATAACTGGTTACCGTTGCAGGTTTTACAACCGCCGGCATACCGGCCAGTAAGTTCACTGCAATTTTTTCCAGCATACCCCACACCGGGAAATTGAATGCGTTGATATGAACGGCAACGCCTTCTTTGGGTACCAGTATATGCGTACCCATAAAACTGTTGTTCTTACTCAGGTTATGACTGTCGCCATCAATACAAAAGACCTCGTTGGGAAATTTTCTCCGCAGCGATGCATTGGCAAAAAGGTTTCCGATGCCTCCTTCAATATCCACCCAGCTATCTGCTTTGGTGGCGCCGGTTTGGTAGGATATTTTATAAAATTTATCAAGGTGGTTCCTTAAATGCATGGCCAGGGCTTTCAGCATATTGCCTCTTTCATGAAAGGTCATTTTACGCAAGGCCGGGTTACCAACTGTTCTGCCGTATTCCAGCACCTGTTTAAAATCAAGCCCTTTTGTAGAAGCATTTGCAATGGCTTCGCCGGTTACGGCGTTGTATAACTGCTGCCCTTCTCCGTCTCCGGTTATCCATTTGCCCGAGATATAATTTTCAAGTTTCATTCAATCGTTATTTTCCCTGCGAAGGTAGCCTAAAACAAAAGAGGCATAAAGCCTCTTTCTTAAAATTATTTTACAGCAATCCAAATTGCCGCAAGTGGTGTGTTACGTGTTTGTAATGCAGCAGTATCCATTCTTCAAAATTCAATTCGCCAAAAACAGGGTGCATTGTTTTTTTGCCGGGGTTGTTATTAAAGTACGTCTCAAAGTTTGCCACGGAGGCCGCAAGTTTATCGATGGCCTGCTCCATGTTTTCGTACCTGAGCGGCAATGGTTCTTCGCCGATCACATCCGTTGGCGCCTTCGTATTTTCCCTGAATTGTTTATCGCTCAGCAAAAACTCTTTGAATCTGGGCAGCTGTTCAACCGGGGTAACCAGGGGAAATTTTATCTTCTCAATGGATACATTAAAGAAGGCCGTTACATGCTCTGCCATTTGCTGGCCATTCATCTTGCCCCATTTCCCTGCGGTATCTGCAGACAGCGTTCTTACCTTCGGTACAAATTCCGTTTTGATAAAATTGAGTTTTTCGGTATCCATAGCTGTTGTTTGGTGCGCAATCTAAAACAAAAAAGCATCCCGGTAAGCCGGAATGCTTTTCAAATAAAGTTATTTCCCTGTTCAGGCCCGTTGATCGATCTCTTTACAAAGCCTTTCGAATATCTCATCAATAGAGCCTTCTCCTTTTACCATTTCCACCTTATCAAACTGTTTATAATAATCGGCAACTACGGCGGTCTTGTTGTGGTACTCGGTGATCCTGGCCCGGATCACATTTTCATTATTGTCGTCGCTGCGGCCGCTTGTTTCTCCCCGTTTCAATAATCGTTTTATCAGCTCCGATTCGCTTACTTCCAGGGCAAGCATTACAGCAATGGGCGCCTCTTTTAAATCAAGTAATTTGTCTAAAGCCTCTGCCTGGGCTGCTGTGCGGGGGAATCCATCAAACAAAAACCCCTTGGCATTTGGGTTGGCGTCCAATGCAGAACTGATCATGCCGATCACCACTTCATCGGGAACCAATTGCCCCTTGTCCATAAAATTCTGTGCTTCTTTACCCAGGGGAGTCTGGCGGCTGATCTCGCTGCGCAGCAGGTCGCCCGTGCTCAGGTGCTTTAAGCCGTATTTTGCAATTAGTTTTTCGCTTTGCGTTCCTTTGCCACTGCCGGGAGGGCCGAATAATATAAGGTTAAACATATTGGTTGCTATCGGTATGAAGATAGCAAATATAATAATCGAACTTTAAATATTCCTTAACAGGGGGCTTTATCTGTTGAAAATCTTAAAATACCTGTATTTCGTAGATAGAGAACTATTAATAACGAAATTTGTTGAACCAATGATGAGGCCATTCTTCTATATCGTGTTTGCTTTTGCCGTCTTCTTAGCCGGCTGCAGCAACCCTTCTGTTAAGCCAAGTAAAATAACAACCATGGACAGCACTAAAAAGAACAACCCCGTTTATTCCAATACCGACTCCGGGAAAGTAGATATCAGTAATGAGGAATGGAGAAAAGTATTGCCCGCCGATGTTTACAGCATTGCACGGGAAAAGGGCACCGAAATGCGGTTTACAGGAAAATACTGGGACCACAAAGAAGTGGGCACCTATTACTGCGCCGCATGTGGCAACCCGCTTTTCAACAGTAATGGAAAATTTGAAAGCAGTTGCGGCTGGCCAAGTTTTTTTGAGCCCATCAATAAAGGAAGTATCATCTATGCGCCCGATAACAGCCATGGTATGAAGCGTACCGAAGTAATGTGTGGCCGTTGCAAAGCCCACCTGGGCCATGTTTTTGAAGATGGTCCGCCGCCAACCGGTTTGCGTTATTGCATCAACTCTGTTATTCTCGATTTTGAAAAAGCAAAAGACGCTGCAAAAGGTTTTGAAGAGAAAGCCGATGTAAAAAAATAGTACTATATCAGCCGCCCGTACATTTCTTTTGCAGCTACGCTGTTTTTTTTGCACCTTCATTGTTCAATTATTTTTGACGATGAAAAAACTAACTGCCGCCTTAACGGGCCTGGTGATCGCCTCCGTTTTCAGCACCGCAATTGCACAGAAGTATTCTCTTTCGCAATTTAAAAATCTCAAACCCCGCAATATTGGTCCGGCCGGAATGAGTGGCCGCATCACTTCTTTGGATGTGGTGGTGGATAACCCCAATATAATATACCTGGGTTCTGCTTCCGGCGGCGTATGGAAAACAGAGAACAGCGGCAATTCCTGGACGGCCGTATTTGATGAACAAACCACGCAAAATATTGGTTCGGTGGCTATCCAGCAATCAAACCCTGCTGTTGTATGGGTAGGAACAGGAGAAGGTAACCCACGAAACTCCCTTAACCTGGGTGAAGGAATTTTTAAAAGCATGGATGCCGGAAAAACCTGGAAGCGGATGGGCCTGGAAAAAACAATGAATATCCATCGCATCATCATCGACCCCGTTAATCCCAACACTGTGTATGCTGCGGCTATCGGCAATCCCTTTTCTTCTCACCCCGAACGGGGCGTTTTTAAAACAACCGATGGAGGAGAGACATGGAATAAAATTCTATATACCAACGATTCTTCCGGTTGTGCCGAACTGGTGATGGACCCATCTAACCCCAACCGCATAATTGCCTGCATGTGGCAACACCGCCGCACTCCCTGGGATTTTAAAAGCGGCGGCCCGGGCAGCGGACTTTATATCACCATTGATGCTGGAAAGAACTGGAAAAAGTTAGGAAAAGAAGAAGGCTTACCTGATGGAAACTTTGGAAGGATCGGTCTTGCCTTTGCAACCAACGATTCACGCCGGGTATATGCCATGGTGGAAGCAACAAAGAACGGTTTGTACAAAAGTGATGACGGCGGAATGAAATGGGAACTGGTGAACAGCGAAGCAAGGTGGGTAACCAACCGTCCGTTCTATTTCCAGGACATACGGGTGGATACAAAAAATGAAAATCGATTGTATAATATCCACGACCAGGTGGAAGTGAGTGAAGACGGTGGTAAAACATTCAGCACGCTGATCCCTTATTCCGGTATTCATCCCGATCATCACGCCTGGTGGATAAGTCCAAAAGACCCCAACTTTATGATCGAAGGAAACGATGGCGGCATTGGTATCACCCACGACCGAGGTAAGAACTGGACCTTTGATGATAAAATTCCGGCCGGACAGTTTTATCATATCAGTGTTGATAACGAACTTCCCTATAATGTAATGGGCGGCATGCAGGACAATGGCACCTGGCATGGTCCTGCTTATACATGGATCAATGGCGGCATAAGAAATTATTACTGGAACAATGTGGGAGGCGGAGATGGTTTTGATGTGATGCCCGATGCAGAAGACGCAAGCTGGGTATATAGCCAAAGCCAGGGTGGTTCTGTTGGAAGAAGGAATTGGAAAACAGGTGAAGGCTGGTTCATAAAACCACAGGCGCTTGATCCTTCCTTAAAACTCCGCTTCAACTGGAACTCTGCGTTGGCCCAGGATCCCTTTGATAAAAAGACCATTTATTTCGGCAGCCAGTTTGTGAATAAAAGCACCGATAAGGGAATAAACTGGGAAACCATTTCCCCCGATCTTACCACGAACGATTCTGCTAAGATCGCTGCGTATCAAAATACCGGCGGTCTTACGATGGATATCACCGGCGCCGAAACACATTGTACCATCATCAGTATTGAACCATCAAGAAAAGAACAGGGTTTGTTATGGGTGGGTACCGATGATGGTGTGGTTCAACTTACAAGGGATGGGGGAAAAACATGGACCAGCTTCCGCGGAAAAATTCCCGGTCTTCCTTCCGGCTGCTGGATACCACAGATCAAAGCTTCTGCACATAATGCCGGAGAAGCGTTTGTGGTAGCCAATGATTATCGCCGTGGCGATATGAAGCCTTATATCTTCCGCACAACAGATTATGGAAAAACGTGGACAAGGATGATCGATGAGAATAAAGTGAAGGGATATGCTTTAAGTGTATTACAGGATCCGGCTGAACCCAACCTCATTTTTGTTGGAACAGAAAATGGTTTATGGATAAGCCTGGATAATGGAGTTTCTTTTGAACAATTCAAAAACGGTTATCCTTCTGTTTCTACTTACGACCTGGCCATACAGGAAAGAGAAGCCGACCTGGCGATCGCCACATTCGGTCGTGCTTTATGGATACTGGACGATATCCGTTCGTTGAGAAAGCTTGCTGCCAATAAAGGAATGAAGTTCAATAGCCCGGTTACTGTTTGTGCTGCTCCCGATGCCTACCAGGCGCAATACAGGCAGGCAACGGGTTACGACTGGAGCACTTATGGTTTATATGAAGCCGATAACAGGAGAAGGGGTGCGGCGGTTTCATTCTTCATCAATAAACCAAAACCGGATACGGCTGCAAAACAACAACCGGTTGCTGCCACAACACAGCCTTCGGCAACAGCAACCCCCGGGCAACAAGGTGAAGGACGCAGGGGACGTGGTCAAGGCGGGCCTGGTGGCGGAGGAGGAAGAAGAACCGACTCGGCAATGGTAAGAATCTACAACGCAAACAATGAACAAATAAGATCATTGCGATGGGCGGTTGATTCCGGCTTCAATAAAATGTACTGGGGTATGGAAGAAAAGGGATTCCGGCAACCGGGATCGCCCAAGCCACAGCCGGGATCGCCGGAGCCGGGTGGCCTTCAGGTATTACCCGGGAGGTATAAGCTGGTGATGATGTATTCGGGAAGTTCCGATTCAACCTTCATTAATATATACGATGACCCAAGAATTGGAAACCGGGATGATATTAAACTGGCGCAACGAAAAATGTATGATCGCCTGAGAAGGTCTTCCGATAAGCTAACCACCGGAATGGATCAGCTAACCGAAAGTGAAGAACTGCTCACTAAAATGCAATCACAGTTAAAAGGAGTTGAGGGAAAAGATGCCGACTCGTTAAGAAAAACAACCAATAAGATACAGGATGAGATAAAGGCAATGCGTGAGCTCATCAGCGGAAAAACAAGTGATAAGCAGGGTATATCCCGCAGCCCGTTTGAGACAACGGTGATGACCGCATTACAAACGGCACAGCAATCTATTGGTAGTAAAATGGTGGCGCCCGGTCCGCAGGTGGAAGCATTGGTTATAAACGCCGAGAAAGCCATAAAAGGCATGCTGGATAAAATAAACAGTTTCTATAGTGGTAAATGGGCTGATTACCGCCAGCAGGTGGAAGGAACGAAATTGAATTTATTTAAAGATTATAAGCAGATAGAATAATCCGTAACGGGTCTGCTCTTATTAAAAAGCATCTGGCGGCCGGCAGATGCTTTTTAATTTTTAAACAATGTCTCTCCGGGTCAATTTATTTCTTTGCCATGCCCCCTTTAAAATTTACATTTGCCCCTATAATAAGCGCTGTTTATGAGTTCAGGTAAATTAAGTATGCTGGCCGAAACCCTTATAGGATCGGAAATAGTTAAACTCGGCAACGAGATAAAAGAGCGCAAGAGGCAGGGAGAATTTATTTACAATTATACCATCGGCGATTTTGATTCTTCTCTTTTTCCAATTCCTAAAGAACTGGAAGAAGAGATCGTTAAGGCCTATCGTGATGGGTACACTACCTACCCGCCCGCCGAAGGAAATTTAGATCTGCGGGAAGCGGTTTCTTCCTTTACCAAAACATGGCAGGGTATTGATTACAGTACCCAGGAAGTTCTGATCGCCAGCGGAGGAAGGCCGCTTATCTATTCACTTTACAGAACAACGGTTGATGCCGGCGATAAAGTGATCTATGCCATTCCCAGCTGGAACAACAATCATTATGTTCACCTGTGCAATGCAGAGCATGTGATGATCAAAACCACGGCAGAAAATAATTTCATGCCCCGTGCTGCGGATATCGCCCCGCATATAAAGGGCGCTGCGTTGCTGGCCATATGCACGCCACAAAATCCAACAGGTACCACGCTGAGCAAAGAAGAGATGGAAAAGATCTGTGATCTTGTACTGGAAGAGAATAAGCGCCGCAGCGAGGGAGAAAAAAAACTGTACCTGTTCTTCGACCAGATGTACTGGACGCTTACCTACGGAGATATTCAGCATTACCACCCGGTTTCATTAAGACCCGAAATGAGAGCATATACCATTTGTGTGGATGCGATAAGCAAAGTGTTTGCCGCCACCGGCGTACGGGTGGGGTGGGCCTGTGGCCCGGCAACCGTAATTGCAAAAATGAAATCCATTCTTTCACACATGGGAGCCTGGGCGCCCATGGCAGAACAGAAGGCTGTTGCCAGGTATCTCCCGCAAGAACAGGCCATTAAAAAATACCTCATTCATTTCAAGTCGGAAATTGAAGAGCGGCTTACCCGTATTTACAGCGGGCTGATGAAACTGAAGGCAGATGGTTTTTCGGTGGATGCCATTGCTCCGCAGGCTGCTATCTATCTTACCATACAGGTTGACCTGGTTGGTAAAACCACCCCCGATGGACAACTGTTGCAGAAGCAGGCAGATGTTACCAACTATTTACTCAATGAAGCAAGCCTGGCTATTGTTCCCTTCCATGCCTTTGGTGCTGATGCTTCCAGCAACTGGTACCGGCTAAGTGTGGGTACTTGTAAAAAAGAAGAAATCGATGAGATGCTCCGGTCGCTGAAGAGTGCACTGCAGAAATTAAGCTGATACTAGTTTTTGCAATTCAAAAAAACAAAGGGCTTCAGCTCTCTTTGACGGATAAGTTTGCGGAGTTGTATATCGCTGTTGATGACACGGTATTTGTTGAGGTCTAAAATTTCGTGGGCAATAATTAAACTATCTATCCCTTCAATGCTGTACAGCAGTTGATGTAACTGTTCCACTTCATGCTCAATTGCTTTTTGAGTCATGATCTCATGATTGAACAAAACCAGTAAATCCCTGTTCGGATTGTTCATAGATTTTGGGGGTATTTAAACATCATTTGTATCCAACCATTCCCTGCTTATTCGGGCAACCGCATTGGCCTTTTTTTGAAGAAGAGCATCCTGCAGTGATCAATAAACCGGCAATAATAAGAGCGAATAATGTTTTTTTACTAATTTGTTGCATATTTTCAGGCTTTCAAGTTAAACAATTTTTAGAAAACTTTATTGTTTTCGTTTAATGAAAGACAAAAAAATTAACAGGCCTGTTATACTGGTTGCTCCAATGGACTGGGGATTGGGTCATGCAACCCGTTGTATTCCAGTAATAACAACCCTCCAGGCCCAAAACTGCTCAGTGATCATTGCCGCATGCGGACCTGGCAGGATTTTACTGCAAAAAGAGTTCCCCGGGCTGCTTTGTCTCGATCTCAGGGGTTATAATATACATTACAGCCGTAAAAGGAGCTGGTTACCCCTTACACTTTTTGCCCAGTTTCCTAAGTTGATATCAACTATTTATACCGAACACAGATGGTTAAAAAGAACAGTGAAACAGTATGCTGTTGATGCGGTTATTTCTGATAACAGGATGGGGATGTTTAACCGCAGCATTCCGTGCATATATCTCACACACCAATTAAGAATAAAAACAGGGAATCGTTTTACAGAACGGATCGTACAAAAAATTCATTATTGGTTCATCAGTAAATTCACCGAATGCTGGGTGCCTGATGTTTCTGATGAAAGTAACCTGGCAGGAGAATTATCACATCCGGTAACCATGCCGTCTATTCCGGTAAAATATATAGGTCCTTTATCAAGATTTAAAAAATATCCGGCCGAAAAAAAATACGATATTGCTTTTATCCTTTCGGGTCCTGAGCCGCAACGAAGCATTTTTGAAGAACTTATCCTGAAAGATATTGGCGGTTGCAACAAAAAGGCAATACTGGTCAGGGGCATCACAGATCCTGTTTCGTTAAACGAACCCGGCCCTTCTTTTCTGGAAATTCATAATAGTTTGGGCCGGGAAGAATTGAACCGGGTTGTTCTGGAATCAGATTTCATTATCGGCCGCAGTGGTTATTCAACCGTGATGGATATGGAGGCGTTGCAGAAAAAAGCGCTGCTGGTTCCTACCCCGGGGCAAACCGAGCAGGAGTACCTGGCTGAATATTTATCTGCAAAAAAAATGTTTTGTACCGCTTCGCAGGAAGACTTCTCCTTGCCTGCCGCCCTGAAACTGTTAGATGGATTTTCATTCCGTAATGCTGTTACTGGTCAAAGCATTCTGGAGAATGTTTTGGAGGAGTTTTTAAAATCGCTCAGCAGAAATTAGCAGTATAGATATTTATATCCTCTTTTTATCTTTTGCAGGTCAACCATTACGGAATACTCCGAGGCATACCATTCGTCGCTTTTAACCAGGCTTTCTTCCGGTAGCTCATTTAACTGTGAAGGAAATGCGGTACTGCCAAGAACGCCTGGCCGTATTTTTGGAAATTTATTGTTGGTGGATGCATATCCCACCCAGGATCTTTTTCCCGACAGAACATAAAAAACATTTTTAAAGAAGCGGGCCGGTTTTTTCTGTAAGAAAAGGTGAACAGGAAATCCCAGGATAAAAAAGGCGGCCAGGGCAATATCAAATAGTCTTTTGTTGCGCTGGTTAACAGGCTTTGCTATATGGTACTTCTTTACCGCTGCCACATAATCGCCGCTTACATTCTTACTGTCGCTGCCCACAATACTCCGGCTGCCGGATGCATGAAATTTATTACGGGTGGCGGCAGGTAATTTGTTGATGAGGCCGATTATTTCTTTGAGGCGGAGGCCGTTTTCGCAAAAGATCACTTCCCGTATCCGGTATTTTTGTATCAGGTTAGGCAATTGTTCAATGCTGCCCAGCGTGGTGGAATTTTCTTCTTTTAAAGAAGCCGGGCCAACCCTTCCCAGCACCCGTTCCTGCATGCCAACGTTCATCATCAGTTTGTTAATGGCAATAAAATCGCTTTCATTTGATACAACAATTGTTTGCCTTTTCTCTTCTTCTTCATCATCGGTATCAAGCAGCCTTGCTTGTATAAAAAACTGCCGTAACAGGTTCATTACAACAAATGCCAGTATGATCCCGAAGAGAAGGATGCCCCTTGAAAAACGCAGGCTTTCCGGTAAAAGACCGTAGCCGCTTACTATGAACAGCCCGGCGATTACGGTAGACCGTACCAGTTGCGATTGCCGGTATCCTTTATCATAGAGGCCCGAATAATAGGACACAATTAAAAAAACAGCCGTAAAAACAGGAAATGCGATCTGTAATATATTGGGTGAATAATTTACATCCTGCCGGATATAATTACTCCAGAAATATTTTATTATCCAGAAGCTGGTCAATATGATCCCCGCATCCAGTATAGGAAGGCCCGTTTTTTTAAACAGGTTGCCTGTTGCTGCCAGGGAAGCCCTTATAAGGATCCCCACTTGTACGAGGAATGTAAACAACCTTGCCTTACTGCCGCTGTAATGCTTTTTTACAAACAGGCTCATCGCCATATAAAACATGCGCACATAATTCATGCTTCCCCGCTTGGTACTTTCTCCTTTAAAATGAATGATACTGCTTTCGGCAAAATAAAAATTCCGGTATCCGGCTTTTTGAATGCGGTAACTAAGGTCCACATCTTCGCCATACATGAAAAAGGTTTCATCAAAATTTCCAATCTCTTTTAGAATGTTCTGCGGCATCATCATAAACGCACCGGCCAGTACGTCTACTTCGTGGTTTTCATCTGCGGAAAGATGCCCCAGGTGATACCTGGCAAATGTTTTTGACCGGGGAAACAGTACAGAAAGTCCCGAAAGTTTATATAACGACGTCAGGGGAGAAGGGAAAGCCCGTTTGCTTTCTTTCAAAAACCTTCCGGATCCATCGATCATCTTAATGCCCAAAGCCCCTGCTTTTTGCTGTGACTGGAGAAACTGAATGCTTTTTTCAAAACAGTCTTCCGGAACCAGCGTATCGGGGTTCAAAAAAAGAATGTACTCGCCCTTAGCAACAGCAATGGCCCGGTTATTTGCTTTTGCAAACCCTTCATTGTTGCTGTTCCATATAAACTTTACTCCGGGAAAAGCCGGTTCAAGAAATTCCCTGCTTCCGTCGGTTGAGCAATTGTCAACCACTATGATCTCCGCCTCCAGGCCAACACAGGCTTTCTGAACCGAATACAGGCACTGCTCCAGGAAATACTTTACGTTATAGTTTACAATTATAACCGACAATCGCATATTCAAATATAGTAAAGAAGCCTTTGTATCTTTGCGCCATGTTAAAAACCACACTGTTGAATGCGGTAGAAGCCGGGGCACAAGAGCTCAGGCGTTATTTCAATAACGAAGACCTTAAGATCAGTAATAAGGAAGGCATCAATAACTGGGTTACCGAAGCCGATCATGCCGCTGAAAAAGCGATCATTGATGTGATAAAGGCGCAGTACCCCGATCATTTTATTTTAAGCGAGGAAGTGGGTGAAATAGTAACCGGCAGCGAAGTAAAGTGGATCATTGATCCCATTGACGGCACCATCAATTTTGCCAGTGGTATTCCTATTTGTGCGGTCAGTATCGGTGTTGAAAAGAACGGCGAGATGATCCTTGGAGCCGTGTTCAACCCGTTCATCAACGAATTATTCTTTGCCGAAAAAGGCAAGGGCGCTTTTCTCAACGATAAAAAGATCAGCGTAAGCAAAAAAACAGAAGTTATTCATAGTTGCCTGGTTACCGGTTTTCCTTATACCTACCTGGATATGGAAAACGGACCCTTACAGGTGTTCGAACGGTTTGTACGCAAGGGCGTTCCCGTTCGCAGGCTGGGCAGTGCTGCCATCGACCTTTGCTGGGTTGCCGCCGGAAGATTTGAAGGTTTCTTTGAACACAGCCTCAGCGCCTGGGATACGGCGGCAGGATACCTGATCGTGGAAGAGGCCGGAGGAAAAGTTACCGATATGAATGGGGATAAATATTCGCCCTACCAGAAAAAATTAGTGGCTACAAATGGATTGATCCACGACGAATTGATCGAAGTGATACATAACAGAAAGCAATTGGGCTAAGAGACCGAAAGAGGTAAACGATGGTTTCTCTTTCTACTCCTTTGCTCGTTCTCTGGCAAAAAAATAATTACATGGAACAAAGAACAGAAATAGCTGACCTGGGCGAGTTTGGTTTAATCGATCATCTTACAAAGAACAACGAGACAAAAAACAGCTCTACCGTTGTTAGCGTTGGTGACGATGCGGCGGTGATAGATCATTTTGGCAGGCAAACGGTGGTAAGTACCGACCTGCTGGTAGAAGGCATTCATTTTGACCTGATGTACACCCCCCTTAAACATCTTGGGTATAAATCGGTGGTGGTTAACCTCAGCGATATTTATGCTATGAACGCCACGCCTACACAAATTTTGCTGAGCATTGCCATCAGTAATAAATTCAGTGTGGAAGCGCTGGATGAATTTTACGAAGGGGTTTATGCCGCCTGTGATAAATATAATGTTGACCTGGTGGGCGGCGATACCACTTCTTCACAACGGGGTTTTGTGATCAGCATTACCGCCATTGGCGAAGTGGCTCCTGACAGTTACGTTAAAAGAGACGGTGCCAAAGTGAACGACCTTATTTGCGTAAGCGGCGACCTGGGTGGTGCGTTCCTGGGATTAACCATACTGGAAAGAGAAAAGAAAATATTCCAGGAAACCGGCGCCCAACCTGACCTGGAGAACAGGGCCTATATTGTCGGCCGCCTGTTAAAGCCGGAAGCAAGGAAAGATGTGATCGAATATTTTGCGCAGCACAATATCGTTCCCACCAGCATGATGGATATCAGCGACGGACTGAGCAGCGACATATTGCATATCTGCAAACAAAGCAAGGTGGGTTGTGTGTTGTACGAAGACAAGCTGCCCATCAATGAAGAATCGAAGGACTTTGCCTATAAACTTGAGCTGGATCCCACCGCCTGTGCATTAAGCGGCGGCGAAGATTATGAAATGCTGTTCACGGTATCGCAGGCGGATTATGAAAAGATAAACGCCAACAACGGCCTCAGCATAATTGGGTATATTACAGACGCCAAAGAGGGAAAAACGATCATTACCCGCGGCGGAAATAAACACGAACTGGTTGCACAGGGATGGAATCATCTGAAATGATCCGCCTGCAACTCTACACAATCTGTCTCAGACCGAAAATGAAATTATTAAAAACCATTCTTTTCTTTTTCCCGGTTCTTTATTTGTTTTCCTGCGCCACTTCAAGTAAAACCTATTCTCCGTCAAAAAAATACTCCCAACAAGCATTGCGGGAAGATTATTCGCTTCTGCGGAATATACTGGAACAAAAACACCCTTCGCTTTACTGGTACACAAGTAAGGACAGTATGGATATGTTTTTTGACAAGTACTACCAGGATATCAAAGACAGTATGACCGAGCAGCAATTCGGCTGGAAGATCATTGCCCCGCTTACCGATAAGATCCATTGCGGCCACACCAGTTTTGGTATGAGCAAAGCCTACAACAACTGGGTGGCAGATAAACGGTTTTCTTCCTTCCCGCTGTTCATGAAATTCTGGAACGATACCATGGTGGTGACCAATAACATGAACCGGAAAGATTCGGTGCTTAAAAGAGGAACTTTGATCAGGTCGGTGAATGGTATGAACAGCACGGCGCTTACCAATACCATGTTTGGTTACATGACAGAGGACGGGTATGCCAATAATGTAAATTACATCCGCCTAAGCGCTAATTTTCCTTATTACCACCGGAATATTATCGGGCTAAGTAAAAATTATGAAGTGAGGTACACAGACAGTTTGGGTAACGAACGAAGTATCGTCATCCCTGTTTTTGAACAGAAAAAAGACAGCAGTCCAAAAATAAAACCCGTGGCGCCGGTTCAAAAGGAAAAAAGGGAAACAAATAAACGAAGGTTGCAGGAGCTGCGCTCGCTGGCTATTGATACTGCCAACAATACGGCAATTATTACCTTGAACACATTTTCATCAGGCCGGTTGCGCAAGTTTTACCGGCAAACATTCCGGTATATAAGAAAGGCCGGTATCACAAATGTGATACTTGATCTTCGCAGCAATGGCGGCGGAAGAATTAATCTTTCAACCCTGCTCACTAAATATGTAAGCCGCCGGAATTTTAAAGTAGCCGATACTTCATTTGCTGTGGTAAGATCGCTTCGTCCCTATACCCGGTATGTAAAGAATGGTTTTGTTCAAAACCTGGGGCTCTTCTTTCTTACCAAAAAAAATAAAGATGGCTTATTTCATTTTGGTCATTGGGAGCGTAAAACCTATAAGCCAAAAACAAAAAATCATTTCTCAGGTAATCTTTATGTACTCACCAACGGTTCTACTTTTTCTGCATCAACCATTTTTTGCAATGCGGTAAAAGGCCAGCCGGGCGTGCTTTTGGCGGGCGAAGAAGCCGGTGGCGGCTGGCACGGAAATAACGGTATTCTTATTCCGGATATCATTCTTCCCAACACCCATCTCCGGGTAAGGCTTCCTTTGTTCCGGCTGGTTCAGTATAACCATGTGCCCAAAGATGGCCGGGGAGTGGTACCCGACCTGTATATCGGTACCGATTACAATGCACTAATGAAAGGGGTTGATAAAAAAATGCAGGCGGTTATGCAATTGATCAAAGAAAGCAATGCACGCAAATAGTATTACTGTATATTGAATGAGTCAGCGTCTTTCCAGAAAGGAAATTTTTCTCTTACTTCTTCCAGTTTTTCTTTTTGCAGGGTGATAGTGAACACGTCTTCTTCATCGGCCATGTGATACAGCACCTGCCCAAGCGGATCTATGACCAGGCTGTTACCGCTGTGATAAATATTATTACCATCTGTTCCCACCCTGTTCACGCCAATTACGTAACATTGATTTTCGATGGCCCGTGCACACAACAACGTTTTCCAGGCATGGCTGCGCCGTTCGGGCCAGTTGGCAACATAGATCAACAGGTCGTATTCGGCACCATCCTCTTTTATTTGTTGCCGGGACCAAACCGGGAACCGCAGGTCATAACAAACCTGCAGGTTTATTTTCCACCCTTTTACTGAAGCGATCAGTCTTTTGTTTCCGCCGCTATATTTCTCATCTTCTCCCGCATAGGCAAACAGGTGGCGTTTATCATAATGACCATATTGTCCGTTGGGCAGCATCCATATTAAGCGGTTGTAAAATTTCCCCTCTTCTTCAATGATAACACTTCCGGTAAGTATGATCCCGTTCTCCCGGCTAACCCGTTGCATCCATTGTATGGTTTCGCCATCCATTTTCTCGGCAAGCAGCGATGGGTTCATACTAAACCCTGTGCTGAACATTTCGGGCAATACAACAATTTCTGTTTTCTCTTCTATGGAAGCAATTTTTTGTTCCAGCATGTGCAGGTTGGCTGACTTCTCTTCCCATAACAAACTGGTTTGAATGGTGCTGATGGCGAGGGTTGACATGAAATTCTGTTATATACAAATTTACGGATTGAATGAATAGAACCGTTCAGAACCTGCGTAGGTTTGCGTTTTAACGGCCATTTAAAAACAAAAGCCTACTTTTGCGCTCCACTCCTTTCATAAGATACGCCTGTTGCAGGCCAATGTGGTAAACAAATATTCCCGCTGATTCAGAAAATGCAACGTCTTTGCCAGCCTTATACTAAATAAACCATTTAATGGCATTTAAAAAATTAGACCTGATTGATCCCATCCTTAAAGCATTGGATGCAGAAGGATATACAACACCCACGCCCATCCAGGCACAATCTATTCCCCTGATACTGGAAAGAAGGGACCTGCTTGGCTGTGCACAAACCGGAACCGGAAAAACGGCCGCCTTCGCCATTCCCATCCTGCAGATCTTACACCAGCAAAAACAGGAAGAGCGTGGGCCACGTAATATTAAAGTGCTGATCTTAACCCCCACCAGGGAACTGGCGATACAGATCGACGAAAGCTTTGCGGCTTATGGAAAACATACCGGGCTTTCACACACTGTTATTTTCGGCGGGGTATCACAGTTACATCAAACCAATATATTACGGCGGGGGGTCGACATACTGGTTGCAACGCCCGGAAGGCTGCTTGACCTGATAAGCCAGGGTTTCATTGATCTGAAATACCTTAAGATATTTGTACTGGACGAAGCCGACCGTATGCTTGATATGGGTTTCATTCACGACGTTAAGCGCATCATCACCAAATTGCCGATAAAAAGGCAAACGCTTTTTTTCTCGGCTACCATGCCGCCTGAAATTCAAAAACTGGCGAATGTATTACTGACAAACCCGGCTAAGGTAGAAGTTACGCCGGTGTCATCTACTGTTGATGCTATTGAGCAAAGTCTTTATTATGTTGATAAGAAAGACAAGCCCTCTCTGTTATTACACTTATTAAAAGACGAGAAGATCGTTACGGCGCTGGTGTTTACCCGAACAAAGCACGGAGCCGATAAGGTGGTAAAATTTTTACACAAGCATGATATCACTGCTGCGGCCATTCATGGAAACAAATCGCAGAATGCCCGGCAAAATGCGCTGAGTAATTTCAAAGGTGGAAAGATCCGGGTATTGGTTGCAACCGATATTGCGGCCAGGGGAATTGATATCGACGACCTGTCGCATGTTATTAACTTCGAACTACCCGATGTACCCGAAACCTATGTACACCGCATTGGCCGAACCGGAAGGGCTGGTAATACCGGTATCGCTATCTCATTTTGTGATGCGGAAGAAAGAGATGAATTAAAAGACATTCAAAAGTTGATTGGTAAAAATATACCGGTGATTGACGGCCACCCGTATCCCCTGAGTATTGATCTTTCTGCTCCTCCTGTAAGAACTCCGCAAAAAACAATGCCGAAACGTTCCCGGGGGTTTGGAAATTTTGATAAGGCCAAGGGCCGGAATTTTAACAACAGGTATAAAACAAGCCGTGGCTAACCAATATACCCAGTAACCACATTATATTGGGTGTGGCAACGCTGTATATTACAGCAAAAAAATTTTATGAAACAATTCCTTGGTCTTTTACTTATTGCTTCAACAATTACCCTGTTGAGCGCCTGCAACAATGAGGTTGCTAAAACAGAGCCTGTTGCTGCGGTTTTTAGTCTTGATAGTGTTAAGGCGGCTATCGAAGTCAGTAATAAGGTTTTCGGCGAGTGCTGGGCTACCGGTGATTCTGTCCGGTTTGCCGGCTGTTATACAACGGATGCCTGTATTAATCCTCCCAACCTGCCCAGGATGTGTGGATCAAAAGCGATCACCGCTTTTTTTAATGGGGGTTACCAAATGGGGGTGCGTAATATTAAAATCACTACCGAAGAGGTCATGGGTGAAGCCGGGGGCGTAGCAGAAATGGGTACCTACGAAATGTTCGGGGACAAAAACATGTCTTTGGACAAAGGAAAATTTATTGTGGTTTGGAAACAGGAGAACGGGAAGTGGAAAATGCACCGGGATGTATGGAACAGCGATACCACGCCGCCACCGCCTGCAAAATAATTTTAATTTACGTTTTTAAAAAACCGGGGTTTATCCCGGTTTTTTATTTGCCGGTTCTTTCAAAATAAAATTCCTACTTTCATTTAGCCTTTTAAATCTTTTATTATTCCTGTTATGGCGCCGCAGAAATATTTCTCTTATTTACTGAATCCGCTGGAGTTGCTGCGTACCAAAAAAGTATTGCAGGTAAATCAGCCGGTTATCGCCGAAAGAAAAGAACCGGAGCAAACTTCCATTTTTGTTTTTGATTATAATTCATCAGGTGTGACTTTTAAACAGACAAATCATGTTCCCGATTGCTTTCCGTACATGGATTCTCCAACGGTGTCGTGGCTGAATGTGGATGGTTTGCGCAAAGCGGATGTGGAAACGATCTGTGCACATTACGGCATTCATAACCTGATCGCCGAAGATATCCTTAGCCTTGGCCAGCGGGCCAAAACAGATGAGATCAATGGTTTGCTCTTTTGCCTGTTAAACATGTTGTATTTTAATGAAAAGGATTCCGCGGTGGAATTTGAACAGATAAGTATTGTATTGGGTAAAAATTTTGTTATCAGCTTCCAGGAAGATCCGGAAAGGGATGTTTTCAATCCGCTGCGGGAACGGTTAAAAATAAACAATACCAAGCTCAGGCAAAACGGTGCTGATTTTTTATTCTATTCGCTTATCGACATGATCGTTGATAATTATTTTGTGGTAATGGAAAAGCTGGGAGAAAAGATCGAGGAGCTGGAAGAAGATATTGTGCGGCGGCCCAACACCAGGAGCCTTGCAAAAATAAACCTGTTGCGTAAAGAGATGATCGTATTAAAAAGAAGCGTGGCCCCGGTGAGAGAACTGGTGAGTGGTATATTGAGAAGCGACACCGAGTTGATCGAGGAACGTACCGGGAAATATTTTAAGGATGTATACGATCATATCTTACAGGCAAACGACGTGGTGGAGAACTACCGGGATATGATGATGAACCTTCACGACCTGTACCTTAGTAATGTAAACCTTAAAATGAATGAAGTGATGAAGGTGATGGCGGTAGTGACCTGCCTGCTTGCTCCTGCCACGGTCATTGGCGGTATTTTTGGGATGAACTTTGAAGTAATTCCTTTTGCACACGAAAAAGTCGGCTTCTATTCTATTGTGTGCCTTATGATTTTTATCCCCCTGGTTATGCTCTATATATTTAAAAGGCGGGGATGGTTCTAGTTTCTTATTTTTTCTTGTAGATGGGCACTGTGCTGCAGGGCTCGCCATACATGATACTCTTTGCCAGTGGGCGCAGGAGGTTGGTGGCGCTGATGTATGCCGATTCGGGAATGGGTTGCTCTCCACAGCCTTTTATTACAACTCTTTTATCCCTGTACGCTTCGGGATCAATGGCTGAAATATTTTTTAGAAGCAGGGTTTGCTTCAGGATATTCTCGTCGCCAAAAATAATTTCTTTTGCAACGGGTTGAAGATAACTTGCTGCCAGCATATATGCCCACATGGGTATTACTGCGTCGGCTGAGCAGGTGATGGCAATATTCTTTCCGGTATACGGAGTAAGGTCAAGGACCTTCAGCGCTTCCCGGAAATCTTTTTCCTTTAATATAAGCCCCATGAATAAATGGTCTTTCATATCAAACAGAACGGCCTCTTCTTTTGGATAAAATTCTTCCAGGTCAAGGGTTATCAATCCGCTTTCGGAAACCTTATTTACTATCGGTTCATCCATGCTGCAAAGATAAATAAACGGCCCGCAAGATCATTGCAGGCCGTTTACGATTAAAGGTATTTAACGAAGCCGTTAAAAGAATTTGCTTCGGTTATCTTTTATGGTTGCTTTTTTGCGGAGTCCCTCAAACCAGCTTGTGGCAGCCTGGTTACGAAGAGCTGCCGCCTGTTGTGTTTTGAACTGGGCTGCTTCTGCTTCTGTATCGGGCGCCTTGCTTGCAATTCCGTTTACTTTAAAAACATAAACCATTGTTTTCCCGGCAAGCGGGGCGGCTACTTTGTTCAGGTTCTCTTTATTGAATATGGCGCCAATCAGTTTGGGTTCTGTTCCAATACCATTGATGATTGGGCTGGTAAAAGTCAATGAAGAATCGAGCCCGGCGGGTAGAACTTCTTTGCCGTATGTGGTGGCGGCCTTTTCAAGGGTTGGGTTAGCGCCAAGGTTCTTTATTATCTGCTCTGCTTTTTTCTGGTCTCTTATTACACCCTCTACCATTGGTTTGGCTGTTTCCACATCCTGTGTTCCTTCCGGGAAAATTTTATCAACTACGGCCACCACAAACATATCGCCTATATTGTAAGGATCGCTTATGTCGCCCTTTTTGGCTTCAAATACCCAACGGATCAATTGGCGGGCATCCCGTAGTTCTCCTGCATTGGCATCGTTTTCTTTTATCAATGCGGCTGAAGATATCTTTCTCAGTCCGTTCTTCTGAATGTATGCATCAAAGTTTTTAGGGTCTTTTTGCGCAGCAAGTTTGGTTGCCTCCAGGCTGGCTTTTTCGATGGTTGCTTCGCTGGCTAATATCTCTTTTGCTAAAAACGCAATTTTATAGGCCGGGCCTGATCCTTTTTGGCCCATTACTTCCACAATATGGTAACCAAACTGTGTTTTCACTACTTCCCTTGAACCAACCGGTTTTTCAAAACAGAATTTATTAAATTCCGGAACCATTTGCCCGTAATAGATACTTGGATATATTCCGCCTTCGTCTTTATTGCCGTCGGATGAAAACTGTTTTGCCATTGCCGCAAAATCGGCCCCGGCGTTGATGGCAGCAAGAACACTATCTGCCCGTTTGTGTGCTACGCTGTCATCTATTATTGGTTCGCCTGTTTGTGGGTTTACAGTACCTATTAAAATATGTCTTGCTTTCACGCTGTCGGGAAGGCTGCGGGCTCCCATATATTTCGCAAGAACGTAACCGTTCCTGTCTATATAAGGACCATAAACCGAACCCGGCGCAATCTTTACGATGGAATCAACCGCTATGCTGCTGATCTTTGACTTAGGAACATAGTTGGTATCAAAGTCAATGGTGGATGCGTTCCTTGCCAGGAAGTTCTTTACATTGGTCTCGGTTACAAATGCATCTTTCAAAGACTCAAGGGTGGTTCTGATTCTTGCACTGTCTGCTCCGTCGGGCAGCTGGCTGAACGTTACGTATGATATGGTTCTTCCGGCCTCTTGTTTAAACAGGTCTTTGTGCGACTGGATGTATTTTTCGATCTCAGCATCAGAAACCTTTATCGTACTGTCGCTGATTACACTATATGGTATACCCACGTAAGAAATGCTGGCAAAATTCTTTTTATCGGCCATATCTTTTTCTTCCATCCAGGCGGGGTAATATGCGCTGGCATTCAGCATGGCGAAATATTTTCCGGAAATACTGCTTATTTTTTGCGGGCTTATGAGTTGGGCGTTAATAATATCCAATTGTTCGTCTTTTGCCTTTTTGATATTACTGATCGCCTGGTTCACCTTGGCAATATCCAGTTTGCCCGTTTGCGGATCAACCATATCTTTTTCCTGCATAAGCGGGTTAGATTGATCGCTGGTTTTTAATATGCTTTCCAGTTCTTTTGATGTAAAATCAATACCCAGCTTATCGGCCTCGGCATAAAATACCTTTTCGGCAGTAATGGTGTTCCAAACCTGTTCCCTGATCTGGGCCAGGCGTGCAGGGTCTGGCTTTTTACCCGACTGCTGTTCTTCCTGAAGTTCCAGGAAATCGGCCTTCTTCTTAAACTCATCATATCCAATGGAAGTGCCGTTAACCTTGCCGATATTTTCCGACCTTGAGCTAAAGATCTGGTTACCCTGCTGCTTGGCGTCCATTAATATAAAACCAATAAGGCTTAAAGCTATTACTGCTATCACAATAGCTGCCCCTTTATCACGAATTCCCTGAATGATTTGCATGTTTATATGAAATTAAAATGGAGGGCAAAAATAGGGTAAAAAAGCATACAAACAGGCATTTATATACCAAAAAGGCCTTTATATACTGCAGTTTACAATGATTAGATAAATTTATTATTTATTATTATTCCTATTTTATAACGGGTCTTTTCATGTATCTGGCAGATATTAACAAGCTGATGTTAATATACTCGTTTTTATGTTGAAAAGACGGGTTTTAATATTCTGATAGTATTAGTAAAAAGAGGAAAGATTGGTATTGGTTCACCGGACTTTTATTTTGTGGGTGATAACCTCCCTTTTATACCTTACTTATCAACCTTAAAAATCAGTGTGGATATTCTTTAAATTTCCACCGGGTAAATTATTAACAGTTGTATACAAGTTGATAAAATAAAGCAAGTTCACTGCCGGGTGGGGTGTTACAGGGTAAACTATTGATAATTATAAATGTTAATTACCTGTTGATGATAGTTAGTAAGTTAAACAATTTAATTTTGCAAAAGGGTTAGCGTGTAATATTTCCACAAATACACATCCCTAGTAGTAGTAGATAATTATATAAATAATAAGTATTAATACATATTATGACAGATATCAACACAGCAAAATCAAGAATCAATGAAACAGGTTTCCTGGATTTAGAGGTTGACCCGACGATTGATCTGTTTGCAGAAATTGAAAAACTAAAAAAAGAAAAGAATGCCGTTATTCTTGCACATTATTATCAGGAACCGGATATACAGGATGTGGCGGATTATATCGGAGACAGTCTTGGGCTGGCGCAGTATGCAGAAAAAACGAATGCAGATATTATTGTTTTTGCCGGCGTTCACTTTATGGCAGAAACTGCAAAGATCCTAAATCCTGGAAAGAAAGTGTTATTACCCGACCTTAAGGCGGGATGCTCCTTAAGCGATTCCGCTCCTCCGCCGTTGTTTAAGGTATTTAAAGAAAAGCACCCAGATCATAAAGTAATAAGCTATATTAACTGCTCGGCCGGCATTAAGGCATTAAGCGATATTATCTGTACTTCCTCTAATGCGCAGAAAATTGTAGAAAGTTTACCGATAAGTCAGCCCGTCATTTTTGCTCCCGATAAGAATCTGGGGGCCTATATAAATAAAAGGACGGGGCGTAATATGTTATTGTGGAATGGAGCATGTATGGTTCATGAGATATTTAGCCTGGAAAAGATTGTAAAACTAAAGCACCGGCATCCTAAAGCAAAATTCATAGCCCATCCCGAATGCGAAGATGCTGTATTAGCAGAAGCTGATTTTATAGGAAGTACAACCGGATTGCTTAATTTCACAAAATCGGATACGGCTACCGAATTTATTGTGGCTACCGAAACCGGAATCCTTCACCAAATGCAAAAGAACAGCCCGGAGAAAACATTTATTCCGGCACCACCAAATAATAGCTGCGCCTGTAATGATTGCCCGCACATGAAACTTAATACACTGGAAAAATTATATTTATGTTTAAAATACGAACAACCTGAAATTGTTATGGATGAGGAGTTGAGGCTGGCAGCAAAAAAACCAATTGATTTAATGTTAAAAATAAGCGCACAATATGGGCTTTAAATGCGTGAGTAAAAAAATAAACACGATAATCTGGGTATTACTTTCTTTTTTCACCATAGTGGGATGTTCAGAAAATAATAAACCAGCAGAGGATACTTTTTATATTGAGTTGATAAATTTCAACGATAGTCTGCGAAATTATATTTCTGAAAATACATTTGGAAAAGCAGCGTTTTATAAAAATAACGAACTGACGGTATTGTCTCAGAACTTTATTACAGAAAAATATCCGGGAATGCATTACCTGGAAGCGATTCCATCAGATGACAGGAATATTAAGACAAGAGAAAATAAAATCAGGGTTGAATTTGTGGGAAATTACTCGGTAGACAGTATCAAATACTCCTTACAGAAATATAAGTTTAAGGATAATCAATGGACAAAGATATCAGATCTTGGGGTACTTAAAGCTGTAACAACACAAAAAAAAGCAAAGATGTTTTCTGTAAACGAATTTGGAAAACAAATAGTGCTTACTGTAGCAGAATATACATTCCATTGATAAATCAGCCTGATCAATAAAGATTAACTGATTATAGAAACAAACATGAAATAAAAATTAGCCTATCTTAGGGGACACTTAACTCTCCGCATTACTATTGAATAAATTGATCAGGCATATACCTTTTTTAAAGGCTGTATTACTACATAGCCTTACTGCTTTTGGCGGACCGCAGGGACACACCGGAATGGTTTTAAAAACTTTTGTTGAAAGACGGAGGGATCTGACACGAGACGAACTGATGGAGTATATCGGGTTTTGCCAGTTATTACCTGGTGCATCATCTACTCAAACACTGACATTAATCGGTTATAAGAGAGGGGGAGTCCGGCTTGCAGTAATCACACTGATTATATGGATATTTCCTGCCTGTTTTTTAATGGGTGGGTTGTCCTTTATTGTTGGAAATATCGAAAAGAGCGGAATCCAGACGAATATATTCCGTTTTATTCAGCCAATGGCAATAGGTTTTTTAGCGTATGCAGCAGTTCGTGCGTACCAGATAAGTATTAAAAATACTATTACAAAAGTGATAATGGTTATTTCTGCAGCAGTCACTTTTTTTCTTTTTAAAGCACCCTGGATAATTCCTGCTTTGATTGTATGCGGCGGGATCGCCACAAATTTCAGCAGTAAGAGAATTCCTGAAAAGGAAATAGTAAAACCAAAGCATATCCGTTGGACTAACATCTGGTTGTTTGTGATGATTTTTATCGTGGCGGGCATTTTAAGTGAAACAGCGAGAAAACAGAAGTGGGAGAATCGGAAACAGTATAACCTTTTTGAGAATTTCTACCGATTCGGAAGCTTTGTTTTTGGCGGCGGGGATGTTCTGATTCCATTAATGCTAGATCAGTATGTGGCCAGGCCAACATCAGAGGCGGTAATAAAAAGAAACCCAGACCTGGTGAGGATCGATCAATCTGAATTATTGACCGGAGCAGGCATAGTGAGGGCTATTCCGGGGCCAGTTTTCTCAATTGCTTCTTTTGTCGGCGGTGTTGCTTTAAAAAAAGAAGGAGCGAAAATTCAGTTAATTGGGTGTCTTATCGGGTCTGTGGCAATTTTTCTTCCCAGCGCCTTACTGGTACTATTTTTCTTCCCGGTATGGCAAACATTAAAAAAGTATGTGGTAGTTTACCGGTCTTTGGAAGGAATAAATGCATCGGTGGTGGGTATTATGATTGCCGCAACATTATTTTTATTGAAAAACACGTCGGTGTTCAGCATTAATAGCGATAGCCTGATTAGCCTGGCCGTCATTGCCGGAACATTTTTTGTTCTGCAAAGTTCAAAAATTCCGGCGCCCTTTATTGTTTTATTCTGCCTGCTGTTAGGATGGATTCTTTAATTCGGTCTTATAATAGCCGGCCAGCTCAATTTCTTCCTTTACAATGTCTGGTACCAGGAATCGGATAGACTTTTTGCTTCTGATTAAATTGCGAATATGCGTTGAAGAAATTTCAAGAAGAGGGGCATTCAGGATCTTGATTTTTGCTCCGAAAGTGTGTATGATCTCAAAGCCGGGTCTCACATAAATATAGATTGAATGATTTTTTATAATACTCTCATAATTCTTCCACTTATCAATATTCTGAAATCCATCACTCCCCATAAGTATGCAGAATTCATGGTCGGGAAATTTTTCCGATAAGTAGGCAAGGGTGTCACAGGTATATGAAGGTTTGGGCAATGAAAATTCTACACTACTTGCTCTTAACTTATTTTCGCCATCAATTGCTGATTTAATTAAATGAAGGCGGTGATATTCATTAAGCAGCGAAACGGATTGTTTGAATGGATTTTGCGGCGATACAATAAACCAAACCTGGTTAAGATCGGTTTCATGTGCAGCATAATTGGCTATTATCAAATGGCCAATATGAACAGGGTTAAAGGAGCCAAAATACAGCCCTACTTTCATTAATTATTTGATAATCAATAGTTTATAAAATAATATTGGGTATTGTTTTTTCCTCTACCCAAATCTTCTCAGCCTCATCTAACCTTAGGCTTAATCTGTAGCCAGCCACCGAAATAGATATTGGATCTCCTAATGGGGCAATTTGATCAACATTAATTGCTTCCCCAGGAATACAGCCCATTTCCATAAGTTTTAAAAATATCTCATCATTTTCAAACTCACAGATTGTTACTGTTTTACCTATAGTTATTTCCGACAACCTTTTTCTCATCTGATAAACAGAGATTAGCCTCCGAGTGGTTACAAAGTTATTGAATCAATATTGTTATATAATTTCGACTTTAGAAATATGCCAATGCAAAAGGTTCACTTTTACTTTCACGACAGAAAATATAATATCCGGGATAGGGGTGGAATAAAGCGAACTGTTGAACACATATTCTACTATGAAAAAAGAGAACTAAAAAGGCTGAACTATATCTTTTGTTCTGATAAGTACCTTTTGGAAATAAACAGGTCTTTCTTAAAGCACGATTTCTTTACTGATATTATAACATTTGACCTTTCCTCTACAAAAAAGAATGTGGAAGGAGAGGTCTATATAAGCCTGGACAGGGTAATTGACAATGCTGAGAACCTTAAGGTTTCCGTCAAAGAAGAGCTTTGTCGTGTAATTTTTCATGGAGCGCTTCATCTTTGTGGATATAAAGACAAACGAAGGAATGAGGCGGCAACCATGAGAGAAAAGGAAGATGAATACCTTCGGTACTATCTGAAATGATATAGTGCCGTTTCACGTGAAACAAAAAACACGAGTATGGCCAAAATGGAAGCGTTAACTTTGCGCCCATGTTTCCCCAATACGATATTATAGTTGTTGGAGCCGGCCACGCAGGTTGCGAAGCGGCAGCGTCTGCTGCGAACCTGGGAAGCCGCGTTCTATTAGTGACAATGAATCTCCAAACTATTGCCCAAATGAGTTGCAATCCGGCAATGGGGGGAATTGCCAAGGGCCAGATTGTTAGGGAAATAGATGCCTTGGGGGGTTATAGTGGAATTGTTAGCGACAAAAGCATGATTCAATTCAGAATGCTAAACAGGTCAAAGGGTCCAGCTATGTGGAGTCCAAGAGTTCAGAGCGACAGGGCGTTATTTGCCAGCACCTGGAGAGAAATGCTTGAAGAAACACAAAACGTTGATTTCTATCAGGATACGGTCAAAGGAATATTGGTAAAGGATGGAATTGTATATGGGGTTAAAACTGGTCTTGGGCATGAAATTAAAGCAAGTGCGGTGGTGTTAACCAATGGAACCTTCCTGAATGGGATTATTCATATTGGCGAAAAGAATTTTGGAGGTGGAAGAATTGCAGAAAAGAACTCAGAAGGAATTACAGAACAACTTGTTTCCCTTGGATTTGAAACAGATAGACTAAAAACAGGAACCCCACCAAGAATTGACGGAAGGAGCCTGGACTATTCAAAGATGGAGGAACAGAAAGGGGATGAGGAGATAACCGGGTTTAGCTATTTAAATAGCGACCGTATTAACCCCAACCAACAGAAAAGCTGCTGGATAACTTATACTAATGAGAATGTTCATGAATTATTGAAGACCGGTTTTGATCAAAGCCCTATGTACCAAGGCAGAATTCAGGGAACCGGGCCAAGATACTGCCCGAGTATTGAAGACAAAATAAGCCGGTTTGCACAAAGAGACAGGCACCAGCTTTTTGTAGAGCCAGAAGGGAGAAATACTATTGAGATATATGTAAATGGATTCTCAACATCACTACCAGAAAACATTCAGTATCAAGCACTTAGATTGGTTCCGGGCTTTGAGAACTGCAAATTGTTCAGGCCCGGGTATGCGATTGAATATGATTTCTTTCCCCCGACACAGTTGAAATTCAGTTTAGAAACAAAACTAATTGATAACCTGTTCTTTGCAGGGCAAATAAATGGAACAACTGGTTACGAAGAAGCCGCTTGCCAGGGGCTGATGGCCGGTATAAATGCCCACCAAAAGGTTAAACAACTAGAACCATTTATTTTAAAGAGAAGTGAAGCCTATGTAGGAGTTTTAATAGATGATCTGATAAATAAAGGAACCGACGAACCCTATCGGATGTTTACCAGCAGGGCCGAATTCAGAACCCTGCTCAGGCAAGACAACGCAGATCTGAGACTAACGGAAAAAAGCTACCGGCTGGGACTTGCAAGCCAGGAAAGAATGGACAGGGTGAAAACAAAATCTGGGGATATAGAAAAAGTGAAAGAGATACTTGCTCAATTAAGCCTGGAACCTGAAGAAACAAATGATTTTTTAAGAAGCGCTGACTCATCAATAATAGCAGCAAAGCAAAAGGCCGCACAGATATTACTCAGGCCAATGATTGAGCTAAAAGAAATGATGAACCATATCCCAAAACTAAAAGCAGCACTGGAAAAATATAATGCAGAAACACTTGAACAGGCAGAGATACAGATCAAGTACGATACGTATATTGAGAAGGAAAAAGAACTGGTTGATAAAATGAGTCAACTGGAAGACCTGGTCATTCCGGAAAATTTTAATTACGAAAAGCTGAATTCATTAAGTACCGAAGCCCGCCAGAAATTTATTAAAATAAAACCCAGAACCCTGGGACAGGCATCAAGGATATCGGGAGTAAACCCAAGCGATGTTCAGATACTGATGGTTTTTATGGGCAGATAAAACAAATAAATCATGAAGTTGAATTTCTCCAGCAGCACCCCCAAAGAACTGATCTTTGAAAACATAGGCGAATACCTGCACCTTCAGAATCTTAAGATAAACAAAGAAGATAATACCCGGCCCTGGGGCGGTTTTTTTGTTATCGAAGAAAGCGAAGCAGAAAAATTCATTAAACTTTATTTTCCGAAACTCAGCAAAGAAGCGTTGAGTATATCCGGAAAACTCAGCCCAAAAATCCTGGTGGTTGCTCCGGAAAAAAGGTTGAGTTGGCAATATCATCATCGCCGGGCAGAGATTTGGAGGCTGATCGGCGGCACGGCAGGTGTTATAACGAGCGATACCGATCAGGAAAAAGAAACAAAGTATTTACAGATAGGAGATATCGTTCAGCTTGAGCAAGGAGAACGCCACCGGTTGATAGGGCTTGAAAACTGGGGCATCGTTGCAGAAATATGGAGACACACAGATCCGGAGAATCCGAGCAACGAAGATGATATTGTAAGGCTGCAAGATGATTTTGGCAGATAGACTATTCCCGGGCAGCTTTTCCAGACGCAAGCACCATCCGGAGCTCACCATAACCGATACCCTGAGGTAAATGCTCAATTAAAGTTTTGTGGCTTGCTGTACCAAATTTGGTAACAGCCATATTAATCAAATCCTGCTTTTCCTTATTTACAAGATCATTGATATCAAGCTCTCCCAAACCAATAAAATAAGCAAGGTGACCCGCAATGGTGCTAACAGATAAATTTCTTTCTTTTGAAATTTCGGTAATATCTTTTCCTTCCTTATATAAATTAAAAGAAACTGTTTTTGTATCTGGCTTCGCTTCTTTTGGCTTTAGTTTTCTTTCTTTTCGTGGACTAACCGGTTTCGCCGAAATATTACTTTCCAGGCCATGTCTTTCACAAAAATCACTTACCATTTCCAGGAGATCATCACCATACTTTTCTGCCTTTGCTTTTCCAAAACCCGGCATCAGCATTAAATCCCTTTTAGACAAAGGAAGATAAGTGCTGATCTCTTCCAGCGAAGCCTGGTTTGCCACCAAATAGACCGGGAGGCCGGTTTCAGAACAAACCATATTTCGCCAGCGCTTTAGTGTTGCAAGAAGCTCTGCATTTGGTGAATCATCATTCCCTGCACCTGTTTCACTGGCATAGCACGAAAGATTGAGCCGCGGGATCGACAACTTTAATTTATGCTGTAAATAAGCAGTAACAGAAAAGGGTTCCTTGCAATACTGCATAAAGAAGTTACAGACATAAATGAGAGTCGCCAATTCGTTCAGCTTTTCATTGATGAGAACGGAGGTTTCTTTGTGTTCAGCAATTAAAGGGTGTTTTTTTAATTCTTTTATGTAATTATCAAGCCGTGGAATAAAATGATTGGCGGCATCAGAGATGCGCTTTTGAAGAACGGCATTGGATTCGATCACATCCGATCCATTGATCAGTGACGCAACCTGACCAATAAACTTTATACCAACAGCCCCGTCTTCAAAAAGCGCCTTTTTAAAATTCTCTGCCCAGGAAAAGGCATTTTTATTTAACCTGTCTTGTTGTTGTTTAACCAGGAATGCAAGTTGTTCTACCGCCGCACCCATCTCTTTAAATGAAAAGAGCTCTTCCAGCAATTGCTGAGTGAAAATCTTTCTTGCCAGGAGAAACCGTTCCGGTAACGAACCCTTATGTAAAAGAGATTGCTGGGCCCTGCTTACATTAACATTACTACTGATGGCCGAAGGGGGGATCCTGCTCAATAAAACTACCCCATCCAGGCTGGTACACCGGCTTAACGCTACATATACCTGCCCGCTGCTGAAGGCTGCTGCCGCATCGATCATCACCCGTTCAAAGGTTAAACCCTGGCTTTTGTGAATGGTGATGGCCCAGGCAAGCCGCAGGGGATACTGTGTAAAAGAACCCAGGGTTTCTTGTTCTAATTTTCCATCCGCCCGGTTAAGTGTGTACCGGCTGTTGTCCCAGGATTCGGGTTGCACATCAATATCTGTATCGTCACAGGTTACAACGATCTTATCTTTTTCAAGCGATTTCACTACTCCTATCTTCCCATTAAAATACCTTTTTTGAACTACATCATTTTTCAGGAACATCACCTGGGCGCCCGCTTTCAATACCAGTGCATGCTCAACCGGGTACATCGATTCGGGAAAATCGCCTTCAACCACAGCAGTAAAGGTAAACGAGGCCCTATCTATCTTATATAAATGCTGTTGGTTTATCAGGTCTGCCTGGTTGTTGTGTGAAGTAAGCGTAATGTATTTTTCATCCGCCCCGGGGCGAAAAGACGGATCGTATCGGGAATGAAGCAGTTCGAAGTCCTCTGCATTCATTTGGTTATTTCTCACCTTGTTCAGCAAACCAACAAAACCTTCCTCTTTTTGGCGATAGATCTTATTCAGTTCGATCAATAAAGGAGAAAGCTCTTTTACAGCCATGCTGTCGAAAAAGAAAGGAGAAGCATAGTATTCGCTGAGGATATTCCATTCCTGGTTTTGTGCAACCGGGGGTAGTTGAAAAAGGTCTCCAATGCATAATAACTGTACTCCGCCAAAAGGCAAATGATAATTACGCCGCACATTTTTTAAAACCGTATCAATGGCATCCATCACATCACAGCGAACCATACTTATTTCATCGATTACCAGTAATTCCATTTTGCGTAGCAGCTGTTGCCGCTGCTTGTTGAACCGGCCCTTTGCAAGCAAGCCATCTTTGTGATTCTTTGTAGGCAAAAACGGATGAAAGGGCAATTGAAATAAGCTATGAAGCGTAACGCCGCCGGCGTTTATGGCGGCTACCCCTGTCGGGGCCGCAACAATAATATTCTTCGTAGAGTTCTCTTTAAGGTATTTTAAGAATGTTGTTTTGCCGGTACCAGCCTTACCGGTAAGAAAAATGTTTTCGCTGGTTTCGGTAACAAACCGGTAGGCCAGGTCAAACAACTCGTTGTGTTCGATCGCTTGCATTTTAATAAAGATAAGGCCATAATAAGAAACGGGGGGTGTATAATTGGCATGCAATCACAAAACAATACCGTTTTTTTTCTCTTCAAAAACTGTTTTTTACTTCATGGCCACAAGGAATTTCTTTTATAGCATTGTTACTGGATAAGTAAATAAAAAAGATAGAAAGGCCTTCTCAATAAACCAGGAGGCCCCTCTATCTTACAAAGGAAATTATGCAGTAGCCTTACTGCCAAGCATCAGTAATTCATTGATCTCTACTTCGGAGATGAATTTCTTAACGCCCTCTTTATCCGTATAACTACGGCTGATGAGCTTGCCTTCAATGGCTACTTCGCTTCCTTTGTTCAAATACTTTTCAACAATGTCGGCAATTTTGCCCCAGGCGACCAGGTTGTGCCAGGTGGTTTCTTTAACCTTTTCACCTTTGGCATTCCGGTAGATCTCGTTGGTGGCAATACTAAAACGAGCCAGTTTTTTTCCGCTTTGCGTGTTTTTAATTTCTGGTGCGTTGCCCAGGTTACCGATGAGTTGAACCCTGTTCTTTAATGTGTACATGTTTTACAATTTGTGCCCGGCTTTAAGCAGGACGATTATTAATTTATTTCAACCAACCGGAACCAATGCCGGTTGACAGAACAAAAATGCGACGCCGAAACACTCATAGCCGGAATTTATCCTTTTACTTACCTGTATAAGTGTTTGTAAACGGATATAAATGAAACAAGAACCAGTTCAGTAATAAACCACGATACGATTATGCTAACAGAGAAAGAAATGAAAACCTGTGTACTATGCGGAAAAACACTAAAGGGCCGCAGCGATAAAAAATTTTGCGATGATTATTGCAGGGCAGCGCATAACAATGAACTTAAAGGCGCCGTCAATAATCATATCCGGAATGTGAACAATGCCCTGGGTAAGAACCGCCGCATTTTGGAAAGCCTGCTTCCCGAA
>DAOQRQ010000002.1:0-41790 GCA_035355815.1 Ferruginibacter sp.
TCCCTGGCCGCCTGGAGTAAGGAGCCCGTGCCCAATACATTGGTGGTTACAAATGCCAGCGGGTCGGTAATGGACCGGTCTACATGACTCTCAGCAGCACAATGCAAAACCGCCGTGAATTTATGTTCTTCAAATAATTTCCGCAATAAAGCCAGGTCGGTAATATCGCCTTTTACAAATTGGTAGTTGGGTGCCGATTCAATGTCCTTCAGGTTTTCGAGGTTGCCGGCATAGGTAAGCTTATCCAGGTTTACAATCCTGTATTCGGGATATTTTGTAACAAATAACCGGGTTAAATGAGAGCCGATAAAACCGGCTCCCCCGGTAAGTAAAATAGTATGCATTATTGATTTTTCTTATTGCCGGCAAAAATAGACATTAATTAGCTGAGAATGTGCTGTTGTGTTGCTAAAAACCAATGGGCTGGTTAATAATGCCGGCCCATTGATGGTTCATTTTTGTACTGAAACAGACGTTTTTCAGAAGACCATTGCGCTCACATCCATTACCGTGTTAACCGGTGCGCTGTTTGTTGTAGCCCCGGCACCAAAAAGCATACCGGTGATCTTTATAAAAAGCTGCCGGGTATTTCCGCTGCCGCTTACTGTTATTTCTACGTTCCCGCTGTGAGTGGCAACCCCCGTTAAAATATTGACTTTTTTGCTTGACCACTGGTTACCGAATTCATCGTGTCCCAGTATCTTCACTTTTTCAGATGCCGGAAAATTATAAACCCCTGGTACGGCTGAAGCAATGTCAAGGATATCAACTCCCACCGATGCACTCTTTCCATTCGGGAACTGTTGAAGAATACCAAAATTCAGTGCGGTATTATTGTTCAGGTAAATGGCAGAAGGTGATGCGCCGTTATACGTTTTACCATTCAGGTTTAATACATTGGCATCGGTAATGCTCACATTCCTTAACAGGAACAACAGCCCTTTACTGCCCAGATCGAGTTTTACCGTTACCGTAATGCTGTTGGGGTTGGGCGCCCGGCGGGAGGCTATATAATCCACCTCAGCTGCCGTATAGCCGTTCTTGCCGCCAATACCGCCGAAATTAAGATCGGGATGCGGATTAGACTGCCCGTTGACCGTCCATTCCCTAACATAGCCCGAAGCAAGCAGAGGAACCGAAATAAGCAATTCATTTGAATTATCAAGTGAAACTTCCTTGATATAATAAGCCGTCGGCTTCACTTCTTCCGATGTTCTTAGTTTTATAACTGCCGTATCCGAATCCGTTTTAGAATCCAACAGCCTGAACGACTCATAAAATGCGTAATCACTGAAATGAAGAATATCGGTTGTCATCGTCCGGTTGTTTAAGTTCACCAGCATTGTTCCGCTCTTTTTCCAATTGCCTTTATCTGTTTGTGTGGCAAGATTAACCTGTTCAGGTGCTGAACCGGCAATATCATTCTCATCATACGCCAGGGTTAAAATTGCCGGCTTTTTGAATTGTAAGCCATGCGGCAGAAAACGGTAAGCCCTGTTTTTCATTCCCAGGGGCGCCTTATTTTCTATTGACTGCACCGAAATAATTTCATTCGCATCTAAGGCTCCCGCCGGAACCGTGAAGGTCAATTTTCCATCGGCGCTTGTAATACTTCCTCCGGCCGCTCCAATTGTTTTTTGAACAACAGTACCTGTTGGGGCGCCAAGAGCTGTAGCAGCAGGAGTTTCTGTTGCCGGGTTTTGTGTACCTGGAGCAAGGTCATCTTTTGTTTTACGGCATGCTGTAAATACAAAGAGTAATAACATGCCGTATAGTGCTTTTTTCATCTTTTTGTTTGATTTAATAATGGGCGCAAAAATAGTACGGCCCCTGTTCCGGCAAATGAAGGAGTATTTGAATTGAAAAAAACAACGAATGAGTTGGCAGATTTTCTGCTGTGGATTGGGAGATGCAGGACACGGGATGCCAGATACTGGATACGGGAGAATGATCGATTGAAATAATTAAATGACCAACCTGCTCAACACAAAACCCCGAACATCAAAGGCCAAACTTTATAAGCCCGTAAACGCCACATGAAAATACTGTTTGATCTCATCAACATCAAACTTTTCGGCGCGACCAGCGGCTTTTTCAGCAAATTGTTTACGCAGGGCTGTGTCTTCGTACATCTTTTTCATGGCAGCGGCCAAAGCAGCCACGTCGTTTATTGGAGTGAGGATACCGTATTCTCCGATCTCGTAATTGTTGATGGCCCGGTGGTGAAGGTCTGTGGCAGGCGCTAACAATTCCCGCGGGCCCGAACTGCAATCGGTAGAGATAACCGGTTTGCCGCAGGCCAGCGCTTCTATCAGTACATTGGGAAAACCTTCCACATCCGAACTCAGCACAAAGCAATCGCTTCGGCTTACGTATTTAAAGGGATTCTTGTCAAAGCCGGTGAAGATCACTTTTTCCATCAGGCCCATGTCGTGTACTTTTTGTTTCAGCTCTTCTTCCATCACACCACCCCCGACTATTAACAGTTTACAAGGCAGGTTCTTTAAAATAAAAAATGCCTGTATCAGCAACAGGTGGTTCTTCTCCTTTCGGAATCCGCCCACATTCACAAAATAAAAGCTGTCTTTATCAAACGTAAAGCCCGGTATTTCATCCGCATGTGTTTTTATAAAATGGAGGTCAATGGGATTGTAAATAACCCGTACCGGTGTTTTTATCTTGAAGTTCTCGATCAGGTCCGTCTGCATGGCATACGAATTTGCCAGCACCAGGTCGGCTCTTTTGTATGAATACATCACCATAAACTTCGAGAACATACGGTAGATCGTGGAATGACTTTGCTGCATGGTGGTCTGGTGAGTACGTTCGCACATGATCACGTGCCCTTTGTATCCCCAAAAACTCTTCATAAGCGCATTGATGTAGCAGGGACGATATAAGAATGCAACAGAAATATTAATTTGATTTTTTTTGCAGTAGCGATATACTTTCCAGGAGATGTAAGGGAGTTTTAAAAACCGTACAGTCTTATCCTGTACCAGGGGCTCTTCCAGGTTAAATCGCTTTATTTCCGGCGGAATGGCAAACTCAACGATATTACTGTACAGGGCCAGGTGGATCTCGAAATCGTCTTTCAGGTGTTCCAGCAAAAGAGAAACCACCCTCTCTGCCCCGCCAGACTGTAAGGTATTTATAAAGATGAGCAGTTTGGGTTTAACGCCGTTCATTCGTTTTCATTTTTTCGGAAACAACCATACAAATATCCGGTATTTATCTTCGGTAAACTAAAAGAAAATATCATAGTCAGTACTTTGTGCGCTTTGCGGTTCTTCGTAATGACCTTTGCAGTTAATCTTTTACCTTATTCAGAATTAACCGCAAAGAATGCAAGGTTTTCTGCAAAGACCGCCAGGCGTTTATCATGTTACAACTGCAACAATAAACCTTCCAGTTTTTTCATCATCGCATTTACAGAGAAACGTTTTTGCGTGGTTTCTATTATTTTATTCCGGTCAAACCCGGATACGATTGCTTTATTTATGGCTGAAGCAAAACCGATGAGGTCGTTATCTTCCACCAGTAAGCCATTGTTGCCATCAGTTATTATTTCGTCAATACCTCCCGGTGCATGAAAGGCAACAACCGGAATACCGCAGGCTCCTGCCTCCAGCAGCACATTAGGAAAGCCTTCATAGTATGAGCCAATTAAAAACAGGTCGGCGTCTTCCATCCCGGCAAAGGCATCTTCTTTTTGGCCGGTTAAGAAAACCTTATCCTGCAGTTGCAGTTCGCTGATAAGCCGCCGCAGGTTTTCTCTTTCATCGCCCTCGCCGATAATATAATATTCAAACGGAAGCGTCAGCAACCCTACGGCATGAATGAGTCGTTCAATACCTTTCTCTTCCGAAAGACGGGATACCGTAACGAATTTGTATGGTTCATCCATTTTACCGGTCACCGGCAATGGAACCTGTTTTCTTACTTCTGCTGCATTATGAATAACAAGGGTTCTGTTTTCCGGAACCCGGTAATGCCTAATAAGATCCTGCTGCATATAAACACTCTGGCAAACGATTAAATCAAACCGGCGAAGGTATTTGTTCAGCAGCCTGTTGTAAAACCAGGGCCATACTGCTCTGCGGCTGTTGATGCTTACAATGCTCGACTCCCGGGCAAGAAATTTTATCTGCCTCGGAAACCAGTTCCGGAAGACCGCAAAATAAAGATTGAGGTGGTTGGCGCTGCTGAAAATAATATCGGGCTGGTAAGCTTTAACTGCTTTTCGGATTTTAAGCAAAGAAGACCTTACCCTGCCTGCTTTAAGATCCACCAGTTCTACCTGTGGGTTCTTAAGCCGGTAAAACGGGCGGGTATTATTAAGCACAACCAGGCAAACAGAAAATCTATCTGTATCGATATGATCACAAATAAGCGAGACAAATTTTTCTGAGCCGCCGCATTGCAGCGTGGGTGTGAAAATGAGAAGTTTTATTTTTGATCCGTTCGTCAATGTTGGTATTTAAACAGGCAACCGGCTTTCATGTACGGCTATATAATCATCCAGCCCGGCAACATGCTTATTGTAATTGCCCGTATGCTGCAAATGATACCCGAGTTGCTGTAAAAGCTGCACGCATTTATCTTTTACCCCGGGCAAATGGCAATCATGCGTGGCGAGTAAAATATTAGGCCGGTATTGTTTCAATGTATCAATGGCGCCTTGCAGCACATCATATTCTGCTCCTTCCACATCGATCTTTATGATATCGGGTTTATCATACTTAAGTTGCAGTAATCCGTCAATTGAATAACAGGGAATGTTTAAAAATTGCTCTGCATTATTAAATACCGCCGATCCGGTAATGTAGGTATTTCCATCCTGTTGCGCCGGGTTGTTGGAAAATTCCACCCGCTTCTCCGAATCGGAAAGCGCATAAGGCAGCAGGCGTATATTATTATTACTGATGAATGCATGGTTTCTTTTTACATGCTGCTGAAAGATATCCTGTGCAGCGGGTGAAGGTTCAAAGGAATAGATCCTTCCGTTGCTGATGAACCGGTTTGCCAGCAGGGCATAATAGCCGGCATTGGCGCCCAGGTCGTAAAACACGGTGTTCGGCTTCAGCCAGGATAAAAAAGTTTCAACGGTTTTGGGATCTTCGTAATTGCCCAGTATGTATTCATAACTACTGGCGGTTGACCATGCATATCCTTTCAACGGGCCTTTCATCACCGGCAGAAATTTCCGGCCGAAGATGTACCGGCAGGTCTTTATATATACTCTTTTAAAAAAATCTTTTCCCGGCATGATGGATCAGCTGGCCCAGCTCTGTATTCAGATTAAAAAATTTATTCAGCAACAGTAAGATAACAATATAAATCAACAAGCCCGTGATGGCCGATGCAAAATTACCGGCAACAAAATAACCCGTGATCCAGAATAAGCCGGCCGCTATAACCGCATTAATGACAATGATAACGGCACAATAGGTCAGTAAAGCAGCGTAATCCAGGGAAGGAACCAGTTTTTTACAGATGAAATACATACCGAAATAATTCAGCAGGTTCACAAACAGGATGCCGTATGCATACCCGTATGCGCCGTAGGTTTTTGTACAGGCCCAGGTTACGGCAATGAGCAGCACATTTAATATCACCTGGTAATAAAAAGCCTGGCGGATGGCCTGCACCGCAATGAATACCCGGGTTACCATGGCATTAATGCCGGTAATAAAAAGTGTAACGGCAAGCAACTTTAAAAAGAAAGCTGCCTCTGTAATAGCGCCCGTTGTAAAATTGCGGCTGTGATAGAATATTTCCACCAGCGGGGTGGCAAAAACAAAAAGATAAAAACCCATGGGCACCAGTATAAATACCAGCAGCTTTGTTGTTCGTAAAAACGTATCGTTCATGGCGGCATGATCGTGCCGGGCTACTTCTTCGTTCAGTTTAATGCCGCTTACATTGGAAAACTGGGTGGTGACGAGGGTATTGGGGATGTCGGCAATATTCTTTCCATAGTTCATTACGCTGATCACCCCGCTGCCAAAGCCGCTTAATAAATACAAAGGAAAAAGGCTGCTGGCCAGGGTAGCCACCTGCCCCAGTTCGGCAAAAAGAATATTATGCCGTATTCGCTTCCCTATCTTACCCGGTTGAAAACTGAATTGCCAACCCGCCGTTCTTTTAAGAATGAACAGCAGGATGAGCAGGTTGAACGCATAAGAGATCAGTCCGCCCAGGAAAACACTCAGCACATCGTAATCTGCCTTCAGCAAAAAAATACAAACAATGGCAATGACGCTTTTAATGCTGCTGATGAGCATGGGTACACTGAAATATTTCAACGAAGTAAGGATGGTATTGATATAGTTGGTAAGCAGGTGAAAGATAAAGAACAGGGAACCCGCCCAGAAATAATTTCGGTAGGCCAGTATATCGGCTTCGGAGAACTTAGAGATCAGTCCGAAGATCTTGGTACCGAAGAAATACATGGTTACGGTGAACAGGATACCGATGATAAGATATATCCACAGGAAAAAATTAAGAAAGGCCGTTGCCGCCTCATTGCCTTCCCTCTCACGCAGGCGCATCGATTCCGGGATCAGCACAGCCACGTCAATATTGTTGATGAAGCCCGAGAACAGAAGCATGGTACCGAAAACAAAGAAGTAAATATCGGTTTTGATATTGCTGCCGAAATACCGGGCAATGATGATGGTGAGCAGGAAAAGAATGCCTTTTGACAGGATATTGAAAAAAACAGAAAACACGGTACCCCGCCTGTACGATTCTGATCTGATCAACCAAGGAATTTTCATCAATGAAATTATATGATTCCCTCCGGGAATTTCAGGTTGCCATAGAAGCACGGGGCACAAAAAATACAGGTTCAATTCTGTGCTTCTGTGTTTCCGGGCTACCCCCTGCCGAAGGCAAACAAAATTAAAGGTTCATTACTGAATTCCTCCGTTAACTTTGAGGCCATGCATTACGCCTCTATAGAAAATATCGGCAAATCCTTCGGCATCCGCACCCTGTTCAGTAATATTTCTTTTTACGTGGAAGAAGGCGACAAGATCGCCTTTGTGGCCCGCAACGGAAGCGGCAAAACAACCTTGTTAAAAATCATTGCCGGGCTGGATACCGCCGACAGCGGAACCGTTTGGGTTCATAAAGACATTAAAGTGGTAATGCTGCAGCAGGAAACGGCCTTTGAAGAAATGAAAAGCATCTGGGATAATGTGCTGCGGATGGATAACCCCGTGGTAAAAGTGGTAAAGGAATATGAAATGTGCCTGGAACAGGAAGCGGAGAATATTGATAAGCTCACTGACCTGATGGCCAAAGTAGACGAGCTGAATGCCTGGAACTTTGAAAGCGAACTGAAACAGATCCTGGGTAAACTCAATCTTCATCATTTAAATGAACCGGTACGAAACCTGAGCGGGGGCCAACGGAAAAGAGTGGCGCTTGCCCAGTCGTTGATAGAAGCGCAGCTGCACGAAGGCAAATGCCTGCTGATACTGGATGAACCCACCAACCATTTAGACGTACAGATGATCGAATGGCTGGAAGATTATTTATCGGCGCAGAAGATAACCCTGCTTTGTGTAACCCACGACCGGTATTTTTTAGATGCGGTATGTAACGAGATACTGGAAATGGATGAAGAAAAGATCTACACCTACAAAGGCGATTACGATTATTTTTTAGAACAGAAAAGCCTGCGGCAGGAAGTACAGGCAAGCGAACTGCAGAAAGATAAAAACATCTTCCGAAAAGAACTGGAATGGATGCGCAAGCAACCTAAGGCCCGCACCACCAAATCAAAATCGCGGCAGGATGCCTTTACAGAGATTGAAGAGCGGGTAAGCCAGCGAAGGGAAGAAGCCGACGTAAGCCTGCAGGTGAAGATGACCCGGCTGGGAGGAAAAGTGCTGGAGATGAAAAAAGTGAACAAGAGCTATGGCGATAAAGTGATACTGAAGGGTTTTGACTACACTTTTAAAAAAGGCGAACGCATCGGTATTGTTGGAAAGAACGGCATTGGCAAATCAACTTTTTTAAAGATCGCCTTGCAGGAAGAGAAACCCGACAGCGGAAAAATAAACCATGGCGATACCGTGGTATTCGGCAACTTTAACCAGGAGGGTCTGCAATACAAAGAAGACAAGCGGGCCATTGAATACGTGAAAGACTTTGCAGAATTTTTTCCGCTGGCCGATGGCAGCAAGGTATCTGCCTCGCAGTTCATGGAGAAATTCGGTTTCAGCGGCGAGCAGCAATATACTCCGCTGAGCAAACTAAGCGGTGGAGAAAAGCGACGTTTGCATCTGTTAAGCATCCTGTTCCGCAATCCGAATTTTCTAATTCTTGATGAACCCACCAATGACCTCGATCTGCAAACATTACGCACATTGGAAGAATTCCTGCTTGACTTTCCGGGATGTATCTTAATTGTAAGTCACGATCGCTATTTTATGGACCGCATGGTGGATCACCTGTTTGCTTTTGAAGGCGATGGGGTGATCAGGGACTTCCCGGGAAACTACAGCCAGTACCGTGAAGCTATTGATCGTAACACGTTGGCCGTTGGCCGTGGTTCGTTGGCCGAAAAGCAGGTTTCGGAATTAAAAACCGAACAACGGGCAACAAACAACGAGCAACGGTCTTCCGTCAACGAGCAACGGAAACTGACCTTCAAAGAAAAATTCGAGTTCGAACAGATCGAAAAAGAGATACCTCAATTACAGGAAGAAAAGAAAACGCTGGAAGAAAAAATGAACAGTGGCAGTATGAATTATGATGAATTGCAAAGATCCGCCGAACGCATAAGCCAGATCGTGCAATCACTGGATGAAAAAGAAATGCGCTGGCTGGAACTGAGTGAGCGCATGTAATCTTTAGCCAGCCGGTATATGCACCGATATCTTTGTTCCTTTCCCCGGATTTGAATGTATCTGGCAAATGCCTTTGAGCATATACGTACGCTCTTTTATTCCCAGCAGCCCGAATGTATGCCCAGGTTTTGCAGACGTATCAAAACCAACGCCGTCGTCCTGTACAACCAAACGGATCATGTCTTCCACCCGGTCGATGCTGATATTGATCCGGGTTGCATTGGCATGCCGGGCAATATTGGTAAGCGACTCCTGCAATATCCGGAACAGGCCGATCGATATGTTCGGACTAACCGCCGCATCATCAAAATCATTCTGGTATTCGATAGGGATGCCCAGGCGTTTTGCAAAATCTTCTATCTGCCATTCAAAGGCGGCATTCATACCCAGGTCGTCGATGATGCTGGGCCTTAATTCGGTAACGATATGCCTGATCGATTTTACCGCTTCGGCAATAAGTTTGATGGCATCATCAAATTTATTATTCACTGCTTCATCATCATGCTGCATTTTCCGTTTAAGCCAGCTTATATCCATTTTTAATCCCGTGAGTTGCTGGCCCAGTTCATCGTGTATTTCCCGGGCAATCTTCGACCGTTCATCTTCCCGTACCTGTTGCAGGTGGGTGCTTAGTTCCTGCAGTTGTTCTGTCCGCTCGTTCAGCGCATCGTGGCTTTGCTTTAATAATTCCAGCGCCTGCTTTATATTGGTTACATCGGTAATGGTACCGATATAGCCGGTGATCTCTCCTTCCCGGTTCACCAGGGGTATGGCGCCGCCATTTACCCAACGCAACTGTCCCGATTTGTTGATGATGCGGTATTCAGAAAAAGAAGGCTCCCCCTTTTGCGATTTATTGATCCAGTTATTCACCTGTTCTTCCCGGTCGTTGGGGTGGATCATATTCATCCATTCGTTGTTCATGGCTTCTTCGTAGCTGAGGCCGGAGTAATCCATCCAGGCCTCGTTCACATAGGTGGTATTGCCTTTTGCATCGGTCTCAAAAATGCCTACAGGTGCTGTTTTGGCCAGTGTGCGGAAACGCAGTTCGCTGTTCGATATCTTATCTTCCGCTTCTTTCTTTTTACTGAAGTCGATGATGGTGGAAAGCCAGTGCTCCCGGTTATCTATCTCGATCCGTTCCGTAGAAAAAAGAATGGTGATATTATTACCGTTTTTTGCTGTAAGCGAAAGTTCCACATTATTCAGTCTTCCACTTTCTCCCATGTGCTGCCACATTTCTTGAACAAAAGACTCATCCATTAATCCCAGTTCAATGCCTGTTCTGCCGATCGCAGTTTCCCTTGTGAGCCCGGTTAACTGAAGTAAGTGATCGTTGATATCTGTTACCCGGTGATCCTTATCGGTCAGTATCATCCCCACCAGGTTGTTATGAAAAAGTTTTAAGAATTTCTCATCTGCTTCCTTCATCAGCAGTTATGTTTTACATTAAAAAAAGGATTGGAAGGCCGGTATTTGCAGCAGCATCGCTGATACAGGCATAAAAGATACACTTAATTTATAAATTAATCCTGCTTGCCGGCACGGTTTATTTTAAACCACATACACACAGGTTCTTTATAGTTTCTTCTATGCTTCCTGTGTGTCTATATGGTTCAGCCATTCTAAAACGCATAAACCGGAATAAAAGAATTTGAGTAACTTTCTTGTCACAAACACCTGCCTGCTTATGAATCAACGCTTTTATTCGCTCGACGTATTCCGCGGCGCCACCGTTGCCCTGATGATACTGGTGAATAATCCCGGAACCTGGGGTCATATCTTTCCGCCGCTGGAGCATGCAGCCTGGCATGGCGTTACGCCTACCGACCTGGTGTTTCCCTTCTTTTTATTTGCCGTAGGTAATGCCATGGCTTTTGTAATGCCCCGGCTGGAAGCGGCAGGCGAAGGAAATTTCTGGTTCAAAGTAATAAAGCGAAGCCTGCTCATTTTCTTAATAGGCCTGTTCTTAAACTGGTTTCCCTTTGTGAAATATAACGATGCCGGAGATATTGTACTGAAGCCTTTTGAGAACCTGCGCATCTTTGGTGTGCTGCAACGCATTGCCGTTTGTTATTTCTTCGCATCGGTGATCGTTCACTTTTTTAAAGTAAGGGGATCCTTTGTGGCGGGCGCATTCATTTTGCTTGCTTATTGGTTCTTATGTATTGCAGCAAATCCTGCCGACCCGTTCAGTTTGAATGGCTGGTTCGGTACCGGCGTTGACAAAGCCGTTCTGGGCGAAAAACATATGTACCACGGCGAAGGACAGGCTTTTGATCCCGAAGGATTGATGAACAGTTTTGCCGCCATTGTACAGGTAATACTGGGTTACCTGGCTGGTAATTATATTTTACAGAAAGGAAAAACGCAGGAGATGCTGAATGGTTTGTTTGTAGCCGGGTGCGTATTGGTGTTTGCCGGTTTTTGCTGGGACATGGTTTTTCCGCTCAATAAAAAAATATGGACCAGCAGTTATACTATTTATACCACGGGCCTTGCCTTGCTGATACTATCGGTGATGATATACCTCATCGAATTTAAAGGCAGTAAGGGATGGTGGAGCCGTTTCTTTGATGTGTTTGGAAAGAACGCCCTCTTCATTTTTGCCATGAGCGCCCTTATCCCAAAAACATGCTGGCTCATCCGCATCAGTAATGGCGTAACCGATGCCGGCAAACCAAAATACCTGAACCCGCTGAGCTGGTTCTACGAAACCATCTGTAAACCCATTCTTCCAGCCGATCCAAGGATCGGCTCCCTGATCTATGCACTTTGCTTTATTGGTATGATGTGGTTTTTGGCCTGGGTGCTGGATAAGAAGAAGATCTATATTAAAGTGTAGTGAAGAATATAGAATTAAATTATTTTTTCTTCAGTATAAACTAAAAAAGAAAAACCATAACCATCAAGTGAATGGCGACTGGAAAATACATCCCAATATCTGGAATACAAGTACACTATGCAAAACAATCATTTGCATCAGCTATTTACCCTTCCGGTTCCCTCTTCCGTTTCCACCAGGTATGCTTCCGGCAAAATGCCAAAGGCTTTATTGTAAGCATCACTTACCTGTTTTGTAAAATTCTCTACCGCATGTTCGGCAACAATATTAATGGTACAGCCGCCAAACCCGCCGCCCATCATACGTGCGCCTATCACCTGTGTATTTGCTTTTGCCTGGGCTGCCAGGAAATCGAGTTCGGCACAACTTACTTTATAGAGATCGCTTAATCCCTCGTGGGTTTCAAACATCAGCTTACCAAAACCTACAAGATCGTTTTGTTGCAACAAGGCGGCTGCTTTTTGGGTGCGCCGTATCTCTTCTACTACGTATTTGCAACAGGCATACACGTCAGGGCTCATTTTTTCTTTACAGGGCCGTATCATTTCTGTATCAACGATATCCCTGAATGAAGTTATGGTCAGCTCCTTTTTTAACACTGCCAGTCCTTCCTCACATCGCTGTCTGCGCACATTGTATTCGCCGCTGGCCAGGGTATGATGCACTTTGCTGTTGAGCAATACTATTTTATATCCCTGCAGCTGTAACGGAAAATACTGGTGGCTGATCTGCTTACAATCCAGCAGCAATACATGATCCTTCTTGCCGTGCAGGCTGGCATACATATCCATGATGCCGCAATTTACGCCCGGGTACGCATGCTCGGCACGCTGGCAAAGCAGGGCCAGTTCGGCCCGGTTCAACCCGCAATCAAACAGTTCGTTGATGGAAAAAGCCATGCCGGCTTCCACCGCCGCCGAAGAACTCATGCCGGCACCGGCAGGAATATCGCCGGCAAATACACAATCAAATCCTTTGATGGATTTACCCAGCAGCAAAAACTCATGTACTACTCCCAGTACATAATTTTTCCAGCCTTCGGTTCGCTTTACGTCTTTCAATGCCACCGAATAATCTTCATCAAAATCAACCGAATAAAAATTAATGGTATCGCTTTGGTTAGCCGCTACGGCATAATAAACACCTTTATTGATGGCGGCGGGCATTACAAAGCCATCGTTATAATCAATGTGCTCGCCTATCAGGTTTATCCGCCCGGGCGAAAAATATAACAGGGGTTTTTTGTTGAATTTTTGAGAGAAGCGATCCTTTATCCGTTCGGTTATTTCATTCATGCAACTAAATTAAGTGAGTTCGCTTATTCTCACACAAAAAAGGCAACCTTTATCTCTGCTGAGCCGATTCTGATTTACAGAAACCGATGATATGCAGAATGAACTGAACCCGGCCGGCACAGTACCCCTCGGCAACCTGAAAATAGTACCCGAAACAGAGTCTCCTGCAGGCACGGCTCAGCTGGTTCATATGAACAACGACCTGGCGGCCGTTATCAATATTAAAAATTTTGTTACCCCTATTCAGTCGCACCCGCTGGAAAACGATCTTAGCAGGGGCGTTAAAAGAGGCATCGATATTTTTGTTTCTTTTATTTTTATTGTGGCGGTTCTTTCCTGGCTTATTCCATTGATGGCCGTTCTTATAAAACTGGATTCAAAAGGCCCGGTGTTCTTTCTGCAGAAAAGAAATAAACGCCGCGGCGAATTGTTCAGCTGCATCAAATTCCGTTCGATGCGCAACAATGCAGATGCCGACATTTTACCCGCCGGCAGGAACGACAACCGTATCACCAACCTGGGAAAGTTCCTGCGCAAACATTACCTGGACGAACTGCCCCAGTTCTTCAACGTACTCTGGGGTGATATGTCCATCATTGGTCCCCGGCCGCACATGGTGAGTGAGAATATAAAATACGACCGGCTGATAAAGAATTACAGCGCCCGGCATAAGGTGAAACCCGGCATCACCGGCCTGGCACAGGCAATGGGTTATGTGGGAGAAACAGACAATGCACATAAAATGAAGGCCCGGGTTGATATGGATATTTTTTATATCCGCCACTGGTCGTTCAGGCTCGACATGATCATCCTGTACCGCACGCTGCGTAAAAGCTTAGGTTTGTAATGCACACTCAATTTTTTAGAATTATACCATTGAACCAAAACTTGTCCCGCCCGGGCGGGACAGAACACAGGGAACACCGTTTTTCACATAGGATACTATGTGGTTCAAAAAGAAATCATACTGCTTGAAGAACAACCTGCAAAACATAATGGGTGTACTGGATAAAAAAGAAAAGAAACATTTCTTTATCCTGCTGCTGCTTGATATCATTGTAAACATCTTCGACATTCTTTTCCTGGCCGGGCTGTTATGGATCATCCGGTTTTATATTCAACCCAACCAGGATGACTACGCATCATTTTTACCTGCCTGGCTGGCAAACCGGGATTCTGTTTCGTTCATTGCCCTTTTTGTACTGCTGTTCAGCATTAAGAACTGGGCAGCTTTTATCATTTCCCGGGCGCATTTTACCTTTACCAGCCAGGTAGCGGTACGTCTTTCACAGAATGCACTGGTAAAATACCAGCAGGCGGCATTCAGCGAATTCATCAACATTGATTCATCGGTTCATATCCGCAATATCTGTTTCCGGCCATTTGAATTCTGCCAGTTCATGCTCTCGGGTATTCAACAGATCATCACCCAGCTATCGCTGATGGCATTAACGGTTATCGCCATCCTGTTGTTCAATGCAAAACTTTTTTTGCTGCTGCTGTTGCTGTTGCTGCCGCCTGTTATTGTGGTATTCTGGTTCATGAAAAAGCGGCTGACCGTTACCAAAAAGAATATATATACCAGCAACGAGCGGTCTTTACAGTATGTACTGGATGCCCTGAAGGGATGGGTAGAAGGAAATATCTACAACCGCAATGATTTTTTTCTGCAGCGTTTTATCAGCAGCCGAAAAAAATTCAGCATTCATTTATTTGATTCGCTGGCGCTGCAAACCATGCCTGGCCGCATCATTGAGATATTTGCCGTACTGGGCCTGTTCATTTTGATCGTAATTGCAAAGTGGGCCGGCAATGCCGACAGCAGCATGCTGATAACCATCGGCGCATTTATGGCAGCAGCGTATAAGATCATTCCCGGAATTGTTAAGATCATTAACCTGAGCGGGCAGATGAAAGCGTATGAATTTTCTGCGGATGAACTGCAACAAAACAAACAGGCAGAAAAAAGATCTTCTCAACCTGTTGCAGCCGGTATTCAATCTGTTGAGCTAAAGAATATTCATTTCCGGTACGAGACGGCCCCGGTACTGCATAATTTTTCTGCCAGCCTCAACCGGGGCGATTTTGTTGGTATTACCGGCGAATCGGGCCGGGGTAAAACAACCCTGTTCAACCTGCTTCTGGGTTTTCTTTCTCCTGCCGAAGGCGAACTGTTCATTAATGGAAGCAAAGTGGCTGCACATGAAATAGCCGGTTACTGGCCCTTTATTTCCTATGTAAGGCAACAGGGATTTTTTATACACGATACCATATTGAAAAATATCACGCTGGAAGAAGCGCCGTACCATAAAGAAAAGCTGGAGCATGCTGTAACCGTTTCCGGGCTTAAAAATGTATTGGCGAATTTCCCGGAAGGCATCAATAAAATGATCACCGAAGGCGGAAAGAATATTAGCGGCGGCCAGCAGCAGCGCATAGCATTGGCCCGGGCGCTTTATAAAGAAGCCCCGTTGATCTTACTGGATGAACCCTTTAATGAACTGGACGAACAGGCCACCCATTTATTATTACAGCATTTTAAAGAACTGGCTGCCTCCGGCAAGCTGGTGCTGATGGTAACCCACGATAAAAAAAGTCTTTCGTATTGCAACAAAATAATTTCGCTGGATGAATAAGGAAAACAAAACACTGGTGATCCTTACGCCCGGCTTTGCAGCATCGGAATCGGATACTACCTGCCTGCCCATGCAGCAGGAGTTTGTACGAACATTAAAGAAAGACTACCCGGAACTCAATATCGTTATACTCAGTTTTCAGTACCCGTTCTTTAAGAAAACCTATCCATGGTACGGCGCAACCGTTATTAGTTTTGGCGGAAAGAACAAAGGAGGTTTTTCGAAACGGTTACTGCGGCCAAAAATTTATTCCGAGTTAAAAAAGATACAGCGTACGAACCAGGTCATCGGCTTACTCAGTTTCTGGTATGGCGAGTGTGCCTGGGTGGGGAAGAGCTTTGCTGACAAGAATGATCTTAAGCACTATTGCTGGCTGCTGGGCCAGGATGCGAAGAAGGGAAATAAGTATGTAAAGGATATAAGGTTGAAGGAGAATGAATTGATCGCCCTGTCTGATTTTCTGCAGGACGAATTTGAAAGAAATCACGGGACAAGGCCGGAACATGTAATACCGCCGGGTGTAAGCACAAACCGTTCGGAAATTCCTGCAAAAGAAAAAGATATTGACATCATTGCGGCAGGCTCTCTTATTCCCTTAAAGCAATATGAGATCTTGCTCGATGTGATCGCAGCAATTAAAAAAGAAAGGCCCGCTGTAAGCGCTGTACTCATTGGCGATGGACCGGAGAGGGAAAGACTGCAGTCCATCATCCGGTCAAAAGAACTGCAGCAGAACATAACACTTACCGGCGAGTTAGCTCATCCCGAAGTTTTACAATGGATGCAGTGTGGCCGTATATTTCTTCATCCTTCATCCTATGAAGGTTTTGGGGTGGTTTGTTTGGAAGCGCTTCAGTCGGGTTGCCGGGTGATCAGTTTTTGCCGGCCGATGAAGGAGGAGATAGAACAATGGCATATAGTGCAAGGCAAGGAAGAGATGATACAAAAAGCATTGTCGATACTGCGAACTATGCCAGAAGGAAAATGCATGGTTCCGTTTTCAATAGAAGATTGCGCAAGGAAGTTTGCAACATTATTTAGTACAGGATAGCTTTACCCGCCTTTTTGATCGGAATTATGCTGAATGGTTTGTTCTTCCAGGCATTCAAAAAACACTTTATTGCACGCAGTTTTTGCCTGCGCTGTAAGTATTTTTCCCCGGAATGTAAATAAAGCCGGAATAAAGATTCTTTTGCTACCCGGGCAGGGAGATTTTTTTTATTCTTATGGAGATTGATCAGTACAATTCCCTCCCGGTAACCTCTTTCCCAATTCATACTGGTGGTACTTTCCTCATGCAGCCGCCGGTATAAAAGCGGTTCATATAATATAACAGCTTTAAAATTTAATGCCAGTCCAAGTATAAATGCTACATCGGAGTCAGGATCGGTCATAACGTACTCATGTATTACGGGAATACAATCTCTTCTGAACATGAGTGCAGAGGGAACTGCATAGGCTTCTGATCTGAAAAAAGAAAAGAAGATATCTCCATACTTTAACCCTTTCCTTTCCTTATAAAAATAATTGACCGGTTGCCCCGGTCTTTTAAAATTATAACCCCCGGTGATTGAGAATCCTGCATCGGGATGGTCATTCAATGCTTTAACCTGCTTTTCCAGTTTGTCTGGTGCCCAGATATCATCTGAATCTAAAAAAGCGATCAGTTCACCGCCAGATCGTTCCATCCCTCTATTCTTCAGCTTAATGCCCAATCCTGTCTTCCCGGCTTTGCAAAACTGTACACGGGTATCCTTTATTTGTAAAATAATTTCTTCCGTATTATCATCCGATCCATCATCAACAATTATCAATTCCCAGTTTTGGTAGGTCTGGTCCATAACACTTTGAACGGACTCCATAATGTACTCCGCCCGGTTCCAGGTGGGTATGATGATACTTACTTTGGGTGATGTTCCTGTTTTTGTCATTCCTGTTATAGAGTTGATATTACCTGCTCTATCTTTTTTGAAACAGCTTCAAAAGAAAGTTCCTTTTCAAACTGCTGCAATACCTTAGCTCTTTCATTTTCAATATGCAGTTCCGGGGTCATTAACAATGCTGCCTGTAACTCCTTTTCGTTACCAGGCTGATACAATAAGCCGCATTTCCCGGGATAAGTCATCCTCCTGAAAGAATTGATATCTGTCACAATCGGGATACATCCGCATGACATGGCTTCAGGTAGTGCAACACCTGTTCCTTCAAAATGAGAACCCAGAATAAAAAAGTCTGTGCTGTTGTACCAATATAACAACTGGGCATGTGGAATCCTTCCTTTCAGAATAACGGTATTCCTGTATTGCTGCTCGTTTTCAAGCAGTTCATTGATCTGGGGTAAAAGCTGGTCCTCGTGGTAGATCATATATAATCTTGCCTCCGGCTGGTTTCGCACAAATTCAAGAAAAGCCCTTACAACTGTTAATGGGTCTTTTCTTGGTATCAGTGACCCTACCCACAGAAAAACAAGACTTCCTTTTACACGGGTGATCTTAACTGCGTCGGACCTGTCCATAAAATAAAACCGCGACGAAAGGGTAATGACCTCCTGTATCTTTTTCACATTTATATTATTTCTCCATTCGTCATTAAACCCGGATGAAGAAAAAAAATAAGCATCCACACATTTGTCGGCAATCCGTTGCAGGTATTTTTTTAATCCCGTAAAAGGCTTCTCCGACCGGTGAATACTGATTATTTTGACAGAAGGCCCGAGTTTTAATCTTAATTGTATCAGTTGTAATGGGAAGATTAACCCATTAATGAACACGGCATCCGGCTGCAGTTCTTTAATGAGCCGGTGTATACGACCCGGGAAGTAAAGCTTCTTCCGTTTTTGCTTTATGAAATAGTATTGAACGCCGTTTTGTTCATACCGGCCTTCATAATTTATCCGTTCAATACCTATCACCGTATGATCCCGGCTTAATCTTTCCAGTATACATGTGTACGCTTCTATCCGATTCAACCATGCTTCCGGCTGGCTGAATTCAGGAGAACTGGTATAGCTGGTAAAAATAAATTTCATACAGGTAAAGAGGCTTTTATCAAAAGATGTCAATATCGGCAAAACTGAACTTAAACTTTTCAGGTACTATTCCCGGGGCAAAACACTTAACAAGAACGGGAAATGAAGGAACTGCTTCGTATCGCTTCGCAAACAGCTGATGAAGATGAGTTCCGCTGCATACCTGGAACGAGATCTTATCCATCCATAAACGACCGGCCAGTTGAGCCAGCCCGGTAAAAAAAAGATCATCGCTGCCAGGCTCCAGGGATACCACGTCTCCAATAACGAGTTCGTTGCCGGGTTTTAACCAGATCTCTGCTGCAGGTATTTTAATTAAATGAGTTTTATTATAGGCTTTGTACCGGCAATAGGCTGCATCCCGGTAAACTCCTGCATAGCCGTCTCTTACTGCAGAATTTGGCAACCCTTTCTGAAAACCAGGTTGCTCATTCAATATGCGATTATAATTTATCTTTTTAAGAAAAGCCGGCATCATGCTCATCATTGAATTAACCGGTATGGTAAACCTATACATCTTTTCTATTTCGGTCCAGCCCAGGTATTTGATCATAAGTGGATATGACCGCTGGTTGGGAAATCCAAAGATGAGTTTCAGCTGCAGTTGCTTACACAAGTCAAATGTTTTGTCCGACAATTTCACAAACAACCCTTTCCCGAGATGCCGGGGATGCGTCATCCCATCTGCAGCCTGGCCTGATAAAATAATATCTCCATCATATTGCAAAAAACAGGGGATTACCCCAAAATAAGCGACAGGTTGTGCTGATTGATCGTACGCCAGAAAACCAACATACTCCACACCAATATACGTCGTGTTGTATTTTTTTGGAAAATAATCAACCTCCACGCTCACCCCATATACAGCAGCATGCAGTTTCGCCACATCGGCAAGATTGGTTTTGCTTAACCGTACAATGCTGTATTCTTTGCTTTCGCTCTTATTTATAATTTCCGGAAATGGTTGCATGCAGTTGATTAATGTTCGAAATGAATGGATTTATGGTAAGCCTTTCCTTTAACAACGGGTTAGCAGCATCCTCCGGCAACTGGTAGGCCGTTGTGAGCAACTGGGTATAACCGGCTGCTGTTGCTTCATTAATCACCGTATCCGAATAAGAGCCGTAAGGAAATGCCAGCGCTTTTATTTCTTTGCCCGTAACATTCTCCAAAAACTGTTTTGACCTTACCAGTTCTTCCTTCAATGCATCGCCAGCGATCACGGCAAGGTCGTTATGATAATAGCCATGGCTGCCGATGGTTGCCCACCTGCTGGAAGACAACAATTTTATTTCTTCGGTTGTCATCTGCATCCAGTAATCTTTATCTGCCCGGGCAAGGAACTGGTTCAGCAATTTCAGCATGGCTGCTTTTTTTTCGAAACCATAACCACGGATTACTTCTGCCAGTTTTTTGCCGCTTTGTGCCGACTTATACCTGCTGTCCCGTCCCTTCACAAATAATTCATCGTCGAACCCGATCTTTTCCGGTCCGTTTTTATAAGCGATGCTCAGTGCATCATTCCAAAGAACGTCATATCCCTCGTTGCGGATTGCCGTTATAAAAAACACTGCGGGAACCTGGTATTGTTCCAGCAGCGGCAATACGTACCTGTAATTATTTGAAAACCCATCGTCGAAACTCAGGCAAATATTGAACCGGTCGTCGCTGAATCGTTGGGCATAAAGATCATCCAGCGAAACCAGGTTAAAATATTCTTTGTACAGGCGGAGCTGCGATTCAAATGTTTTATGATTTACAAAAAGGGTATTATACCGGAGGGGGTCTCCCTTGCACAGCCCATGATACAGCAATATCCTTGCCCCCCTCGCCTTGCTGAAGTACGACCGGTATGATCCTAGCAGCCAGCCGATATCAGACGACAGCCCGCTCATTCTGCTGCGGAGCCTGGTAACCGTTTTGCCGGAACTGTACATATTCAATGCCTTAGCCAGGTGTTTATGGGATAAAGAAAACTGTTTGCTGTCTTTTTCAGCCAGCCGTTAACCAAACGAATGCCGCAAGGAAAAGGATGCCCCTCCGACCAGGAATCTATAGCATAAGGCAACTATTTGCTGCGCCTAACCGATTTGAGAAAGAGGCATTTACGCCCGTTTTATCAACACATGAACAGGGTCCTTCTATTCAATCCACGGAGTGCTAATTATAAACCGAGAATACCCAACTCTATTCTCAGCGTTGCATCTTCTATTGAAGGCCTGTACGACTATGTGATCGTTGACGGCAACCTGGAAACAGATCCCTGGGAAAAGATCCATCGCTATTTAGCCGATGGCAGTTTTGGATACTTCGGCTGCACCTGCATGCCGGGCCCTCAATTGAAACAGGCCATTCCCATTTCAAAAAATACCCGGTTATTATTTCCCGCAATTAAAATAATCTGGGGAGGATATTTTGCTTCCAACCAAAGCAAGGTAGTATTGAACTCTTCTTATGTTGATTTTGTGATCAATGGCCCGGGCGAAAAAACCTTTCCTGCATTGCTTGATGCACTGGAGAACAACAAGCCCTATGAGCTGATCCATAATCTCATTTATAAAGCAGGAGAAAAAATCATCAAAACACCCAAGGATGAATTGTACGATCCCGACGAATTACCTCCCCTGCCTTACGTGCGGCTGAATTCGTTTTATCCGCTCCAGCGATATCTCGGCAAAACATATCTCGGAACCAAAACGATCGCCTACCATTCCAGCATGGGTTGCCCGTTCAAATGTTCGTTCTGCGCTGTGGTGCCTATATACAATGCCAGGTGGAGGGGAAAATCGGCTCAGCTTATTTACAACGACATCAGATACCTGAAAGAACATTATGGCGGCAATGCCATCGAGTTTCACGACAATAATTTTTTTGTATCGGAGAAAAGAACGGTGGAGTTCTCCAAACTGATAAAGCCGGAAAAAATGATCTGGTGGGGCGAAGGCCGTATCGATACCATTGATAAATACTCCGATGAATCACTGGCGCTGATGAGAGAAAGCGGCTGTAAGATGATCTTCTTTGGTGCAGAAACAGGCAACGATGAAATTTTAAAGAAGATGGACAAGGGCGGTACACAAACTGCAGCCGAGATAAGGTCTTTTGCAGCAAGGATCGGGAAGTTTGATATCATACCCGAATATTCCTTTGTGCTGGGCACTCCGGCCGATAGCCCGGAACAGGCCATGAAGCAGATAGACCAGGACATTGCATTCATCAAAGAGATAAAGGAAATAAATCCCCGCACAGAGATCATCATTTATGTGTACAGCCCGGTACCCACTGAAGGCAGCGATATGTACAATAAAGCGCTGGGCAGCGGTTTCCATTTTCCGGAGCATCTGGAAGACTGGATAAGCCCGCAATGGGAAAGCTTTGATCTGCGGAAAAATCCACTCACTCCCTGGCTAACAGCAGAGATGATCAATAAGATAAAAGATTTTGAAACGGTATTGAACGGCTATTATCCAACGGCATCGGACATAAGGCTCACCAGTTTAAAACGGACCGTACTTCGCAACATCGCTTCGCTTCGTTACAAAGCTGGCTTGTATAAAAAGCCATACGAACTGAAAGCCCTGCAGGTGTTGTGGAAATACCGTCAACCGGAGATAGAAGGATTCTGAACCTTATTATTAAAAAATACCGAATCGGCATACTCCGCCCCCTCTCCCTTGGAGAAGGGCCGGGGGTGAGGTCAAAATGAACAGCACATTCAAACATATTATTGCCCGCACATACAAACCCTTGCTGGTAAAATACCTCAGTAAGACAAGGATCTATCGTTACCGGGATATCCGCCTGGCCATTGCGCCCGATGTATTTCATCCCGGCTTATTTTTCAGTACAAAATTCCTGCTTCAATACATCAGCAAACTTCCGTTGAAGGGAAAAAAATTCTTAGAGTTGGGTTGCGGCAGCGGGCTTATCTCCATTGCTGTTGCAAAAAAAGGCGCCCTGGTTACCGCTTCAGATATTAACCCGGTGGCGGTGGAATGTTTAAACAAGAACAGCCGGGATAATAAAACGGAGATAGCCGTTATTCAGTCGGATCTTTTCGGCAATATTCCAAAGCAGCCATTCGATATTATTGCCATCAATCCCCCTTTTTACAAAAAGCAGCCGCTTACCGCAAAAGACCATGCCTGGTTTTGCGGAGAGCATGGAGAATATTTCTCCGGCCTGTTCAGCGGGTTGGCCGGTTACCTCAATAGCCATACAGAAGTACTGATGGTAATAAACGAGCAATGCGACAGGAGAATGATCGATGGCTTTGCAAAGAAGAACGGGTTTGTATTGCAACAGGTACACGGTAAAAAAAATATGCTGGAACAACTTTTTATATTCAAAATACAGGAGGCAACATGAATCATATTGCTGCATATCCCGCTGTCGAAAAGTTTGAAAAGCTTTATACCCGCCTGCGGCGTAAAGAAGGAAGAATGTATACGGATGAGGAAGTGATGCTGTTACCGGTCATTCATAACTCTCACCCGCTGCTGAACGAGTGGCGGATACGGAAAAATTCCTGCCGGGCATTGCTGAGCTATATAAAGCAGCGGGATCATATCGTAAGCGTACTGGAAGTAGGTTGCGGCAATGGCTGGCTTTCGGCAAAGATCGCTGGCGCTGCCGATGTGGAAGTAACCGGTATGGATGTGCATACACCCGAACTGGAACAGGCCAGGCGTGTTTTTAAAAAAATACCCGGGCTGCATTTTATAAATACAAGCCTGCAGGCTGAAGAGTTAAAGGATAAGAAATTCGACATGATCCTTTTTGCCGCTTCCCTGCAGTATTTTCCCTCCCTGAAAGAAGTGATAACGCTGGCGCTTGATAAACTTACCTTGCAGGGCGAGATACATATCATGGACTCTCCTTTTTACGGACAGTCCGAAATAGAATCGGCCAGGCAACGCAGCAAGGAACATTTCAGCCGGATGGGTTTCCCGGAAATGGCGGCTCATTATTTCCACCACAGCATTACTGAGCTGGACGATTTCCAGTACAAGATCCTGCATCACCCGCATTCCTGGAAGAATAAATTGTCTATAAAAAAGAATCCCTTTTACTGGATAACCATAAAGAACCGCTACAGTTAACATGCTGCTTCAGTCACCATATCATACCTACAAAAGATACCGCAGCCTGCAAACGCATAAGATAAGCGCCTTGCCCATTGTGATACTGATGCCGCACAGCGCCTGCAACTGCCGTTGTGTGATGTGCGACATCTGGAAAGGGAACCACAACCTGAAACAACTAACAGCAGAAGATGTACAGGCATTAACGGGTACCTTAAAAAGTTTAGGAACCCAACAGGTTCTTATGTCGGGCGGAGAAGCGTTACTGAATCCCAATTTCTTCCGGCTTTGTGAAATACTGAAGAAGGAAAATATAAAGATCAGTTTGTTATCAACCGGGTTAACGCTGAAAAAAAATGCGGAGTCGTTGATAAAATGGGTAGATGATATCATTGTATCGCTGGATGGAGATGAAGCAATGCACGATCATATCCGCAATATTCCCGGGGCTTTCAATAAAATGGCGGAAGGTATCAAAGCCATCAAGTCACTAATGCCTGCATTCCGGATCACTGCCCGAACAGTTATACACCGGCTCAATTACAGCATCTGGCCACAGATCATTGAAAGCGCCAAACAGCTGGGTATTGACCAGGTGAGTTTTTTACCCGCCGACGTAAGCAGCCATGCTTTTAACCGGGAGATGGTTTGGGACAGTGCCAGGCAACACGAGATCTTGTTAGAAGAAAAAGACCTGGATGAGTTAAGAACAATAATTGATTTTTTGTTTGTGAATAATAAAAACGATTTCGACCGGCGCTTCATTGCCGAAAGCAGGGAGAAGATCCAGAACATCTGGTTGTACTACTCCGCCTTTTATGGCCGCAACAATTTCCCTTACAAAAAATGCAATGCGCCCTGGGTATCGGTGGTGGTGGAAGCGGATGGAACCGTTCGGCCCTGTTTTTTTCATGAACCTTATGGAAATATCAAGTCCGGTACACTTGATACGATCATCAACAGCGAAAGCGCCGTTGATTTCAGAAGGAATCTCGACACGGCAAAAAATAAAACCTGTGTCAAATGTGTCTGTTACCTAAACCTTCCACCCCGATCAATGCTTTAAATGAAAAAGATACTTTTCTCACATTCCTATTTCCTCCGTTTCGATCCAAAACAATGGGCCACGGGCCAGCCTTATGCCCCACTGGGAACTTTATATGCCGCTGCTTTAATGAGAAGTAATAATTATGAAGTGAGTTTGTTTGATACCATGTTTGCCAGGCAGCCGGAAGAAGTGATCCCTCACCTGGAAAAAAATAACCCCGGTTTTTTTGTGCTGTACGACGATGGCTTCAACTACCTCACCAAAATGTGCCTCACCAATATGCGGGAAGCTGCTTTTAAAATGATAAAGCTGGCAAAGGAAATGGGCTGCACGGTAATTGTATCCAGTTCCGATTCTACCGACAGGTATGAGATGTACCTGGATGAAGGAGCCGATTTTGTTTTGCTGGGCGAAGCCGAACATAGTTTACTGGAACTGGTGAACGCTGTGTCGAAAGAGGAAGAGGTTTTTTTCCATATTGAAGGACTTGCTTTCAAACAAAACAATTCTGTTATAAAAACCCAACGAAGGAATGTGCTGAAAGACCTGGACGCCCTGCCCTTCCCGGCCTGGGACCTGGTGGATATAGAACCATACAGAAGAATATGGCTGAAACATGCCGGGTATTTTTCCATAAACATGGGTACCACCAGGGGCTGCCCTTTCAAATGCAACTGGTGCGCCAAACCCATTTACGGCAACCGCTACAATACAAGAAGCCCGGAGAACGTGGTTACCGAACTAAAGATGCTGAAAGAAAAATTCCGGTTCGATCATATCTGGTTCTGCGACGACATCTTTGGATTGAAGCCCGGCTGGGTAAACCAGTTTGCCAACCTGGTTGAAAAAGAGAACCTGCACTTTACATTTAAAATGCAGGGAAGGGTTGACCTGCTGCTGCAGGAAAATAATATCAAAGACCTGGCAAGGGCCGGTTGTGCTAATATATGGATGGGCGCCGAAAGCGCTTCGCAAAAAATACTGGATGCAATGGATAAAGGCACCACGGTGGAACAGATCTACGAAGCCACCCGCCTGCTGAAGAAGAACGGCATCAACCCTTCTTTCTTCATCCAGTTCGGTTACCCCGGCGAAACAAAGGAAGACATTGAGAAAACGATCAACATGATCAATGAACTGCTGCCGCACGAGATCGGCATCTCTGTTTCTTATCCCTTACCCGGCACGGCATTCTTTGAAAAAGTGCAGCACGAGTTAAAAGAAAAGACCAACTGGACCGATTCGGATGAACTGGCCCTTATGTTCCGCAATACCTACCAGCCGGCATTTTATAAACAGCTTCACCGTTATGTTCATAAAACATACCGCAAGCATATTGCATTTGAAAATATCAAACAACTGGTTACCCATCCGTTTAGCAGCAATATAAGAGTTGTTAAAAAAGCCTTGTCGGGCCTGTATTACAGCCCTGCCGCTTTTATTCACAAACAAAAACTCAACCAACTCGAACGATTGGGGATATGAATACCGTAAACGATAATGAGCAGTCGGCAGCAACGGCATTCAGCCGGCAGTCGGTATTATTTGACAACCTGTACAGCGGCAATGCCATCATTCAATATAAAAGAGAGCGGGTAAGAAAACATGTGGCGCAATACCTTTCTCCCTGCAGCTCTATCCTGGAATTGAACAGCGGTACCGGCGAAGACGCCTGCTGGTTTGCACAACAGGGTCATACGGTGCATGCCACCGACATATCAGCAGGCATGCAACAGGTCTTACAAAATAAAGTATCGGCACTGGGCCTTAGTGCAATGGTGAGCAGCGAACTCATCTCCTTTACCCAGTTGGAAAGCCTGCAACAAAGAACAACCTACGATATGATCTTTTCCAACTTTGCCGGTCTTAATTGCAGCAATCAGCTGGACAAGGTATTGAATTCATTTTCTCCTTTGGTAAAAACCGGGGGCATAGTTACCCTGGTCATCCTGCCAAAATTTTGTTTGTGGGAATTTTTGTTACTGTTCAAAGGGAAGTTTAAAACGGCTTTCCGCCGGCTCTTCAGCAACAAGGGAGTAAAAGCCCATATTGAAGGGGAGTATTTTAAATGCTGGTACTACAACCCTTCCTTCATAAGAAAACAACTGCAGAAAGATTTTGACCTGGTGGCTGTTGAAGGGCTCTGCAGCCTGGTTCCCCCATCTTACATGGAAGGCTTTGCCGAAAATCATCCGGGGCTGTTTTCATTTTTAAAAAAGAAGGAAGATAAATGGAAGCGTAAGTGGCCCTGGAAAAGTATCGGCGACTACTATATCATTTCACTCAGGAAAAAACCGGCATCATAAAACAACCGAAACGGCTTTGTCTTTCACCTGCAGCAACTGCTGTACTTTGGCCCGGTATTTTTCGATCACTTTATCCTGGAAATTCCTGGGATCGGGTTTTGAAACATGCCGGTTGGCGATCATGCTCATCACGTGACCGCTGCTGTTCAGCTGGCGCCGTTTTGTTTTTTTCTGCCAGCGCTTTTCGGTGATACGCATAAGCCATGCATCGATCTTATCTCCGAGCCGGCTATTGAATATTTTTTCTGTGGCCCTTCGTACCAGTCCCGGGTTTATTTCTGGCGTATCGTCTGTCAGTATTTTTTTTGATGGAAAGTATTCCGACACCCAGTTGTTGTGTCTCATAAAATCATCCATGGCCTTTTTCCCCTGCATGGGCAACAGGGTTACCGACTCTATGGCCGTGAAAATATTCTTCTCCTTTATCTCCATGCATTTTACATCCACATAGTAGTTCATGCAATACCAGTGCTGGCGGCCGGTTAAGAAGGTGAATTTCTTATACAGGTGCATGACCGTTCTTGCTATCCAGAGCCGGTTGGCATCGGTAACAATAAAAAAATCAATGTCGGTATTTTTAGTAGCAAAGTTCTTGGAGAGCGACCCGGAAACGGCGATCCCTTTTACGTAAGGAAATTTTGCCAGGAACCGGGCCACCCGGCCAGCCGTTTGCATCTGGCTGTGGGCAAGCCTGTTCCCGTTACGGCGTCTTTCAGCAAGACCGGGATCGTTTTGCAGCGAATAAAATTCATCCAGCAGGAAGACCATTTTTTCATCCACCAACAGATCAAGCGCCGCATCTATTTCTTCATGGGAAGTATTTACTGCATGAAACTGGCCGATCTCTGTACGGGTAAGCGGGTATTGAAACAGGTCGAAATACCCCAGTGTTTTTAATATGTTTTGAGCCGTTGTTGTCAAACCGTATCAATAAGATTTATCCCAGGCCACTTCAGCAAGGTCTTCCCGCTGCAGTTGCCGCAGTTTTTGATATTTTGAATAGCATTGTTGCGAAGTATTTACGGCGATCACAAAACCTTCGTATCCTTCTAAAAAACCAAGCCGCAGAAAATAGCCGTTCATAAAAGCCCAAATCGGGCTAAAGATTATTTTAAACTTCGATCCCCGGATGCCGGCATCGTACATCGATTGTGCGGCCACCGTACTCACTTCCTCATTCCGTTCCCGGTATTCTTCCAGTGTATTGTACGTGTAATGAAGCAGATCGCCATCAAGCAGTTTTACATCAATGGGTTTGTGCATGATGATCTTATCGTGCGGATTCAATCCCCCGCAGGAACCAAAACGCCTGTTGAACAGCCGCAGTTTTTTATCGGGATACCACAGTCCGTGCCGGATATATTTGCCCCGGAAGATGTTGCAGCGTTTCATGGAATAGGCCCTGTACGTAAAATTTTCTTTCGCTTTCAGGATGGCATTTGCCAGTTCATCGCTCAACGCTTCGTCGGCATCCAGCAACAGCACATGATCATGAGATGCCAGGTCAATAGCTTTATTTTTCTGTTTAATGTATCCATCAAATTTCAGTTGTGTTACGATGGCGCCCAATGAACCGGCGATGTGAACGGTGTTATCATCCGAAAAAGAATCCACCACAATAACTTCATCGGCTATTTTTTTCACAGACTCAATACAACGGCCGATATTCTTCTCTTCATTGTACGTGATTATTACTACGGATAGCTGCTGCATCATTTGTTCCTTTACTTCCTTTTAAACGGTATTAAGTACAACCCGGTTGCCTGTTTTTGCAATAGTTTCATTTCTCTCCCCGGCTGTTACCGGTTTCGTTTTCCACAGAAACAGGGAGAAGAAAAAACTGTAAAAGAAAATGCCTTTATTCAGTTCCAGGATATTCTCCGACACAGAAACCACCGCAATGATGATCATAAAACCCAAAAAAGGAAGATCCTGTTTCCGGATGGCTGAAACAAACCCGAAATACAATATGTACAGGAAGAGGGCCAGGCCAACGAGCCCTGTCTTCAATAAAATACCCAGGTATTCGCTGTGTGTATTGAATTCGTTCAGGTAAGAGATGTACAATCCTTTTTCAAAGTATTTTTCCTTCAGCAGTTGCTTCTCTGAGCCGGTACCATAACCGATCACCGGCGACTTTTTAATCAATTCCCCTATCACATTCCATCTTGCCAGTCTTGGCTCTGTATTCTCAATTATCTTAACCTTATTTGTCAGGTCGGTCTTAAGTTCACTAATATACCTTGTTTTAAATGAATCAACATTCACAATGATCAGCAGCGTGGAAACAGAAAAGAAAGTGGCGGCAACAAAAAACGCCTTTCTTCTTTTTCCTTTAAAAAGCAGGAAAGGAAAAGCCCCGTTGACCACCAGCAGGAAAGCGATAAAAGCCGCCCGTGACGAAAGCTGTACCAGCCCTGCAAAAAGAATGAAGCAGGAAATAATATATATCCATTTATTACCGGGTTGTTCTTTTTTAATAAGCAGGTATAAAAAAAGGATGAGGGAGAAAGCAACATACACCGACAAGTACGTGGCATGTATCCCGATGGGAAGCGAAAAATTATGATTCATGAACATGGTGGTGAAAAGGCCGGACAGGGGCAGCTGAAAATAGTCCAGCGTTCGTACCGCATCTGCATATAGATAAACAATAGTGATAACGCAGGTAAACCCGAAAATGCAAAACAGGTTCGTCCTATATTTTTCCATATCCAGGTTTGAGATGGATAACAACATCGGGAATAACAGGATAGCCAACTGCCGGGTGCTTATATTGAGCGCCTCTTGTTTGTCGGGACTGTACAAAATACCAAGCACCGTTAGCAGGAAAAGAGAGCATAGGATCAAAACCGGTTTTTGCAAAATTTTTCCCAGGCTTGCTTTCTTCAGGTGTATCAGCGTATGGATACCGAAGCTGATCAATATAAGTTCGCTGTAAAAAAAATCAAAGGGCAGGGCCAGCAGGAAAAAAGCCAGGTGGTAATAGCTGACCTTATTGGCTACGCTGTCTTCGATCAAAAAAAGCTGCTTCATTTTTTTGATTTGTTGTAGCAGTCAATGATAAATTCCTCGTACATATTCACAATATTGGGCCAGTTATATTGCTGTTCGATCTTCACAAAATTATTTTCCACCATGATGGCGCTTTCCTTGTGACCATTGCTTTTTACCACCAGCCGCAGTACATCATCCGCGTTCTTAAAATAATAAGCATCTTCTTTTAATACCGCCCGGTTAAAATCGTTATCGTGTGCTACAATAATAGAGCCGTTTGCCATGGCTTCCAGCAGGGAGGGGTTGGTGCCTCCCACGCTGTGCCCGTGAAAGTAGAGTTTGCAATAAGCCCGGAGGGTATTGGTGATCTCGGCATCGTAAACAGCGCCGGCAAAGTGAATGCGTTCATCATGGCTATACTTATTATACATCAGCTTGCCGTATGAATTATGGTGGTTACCGATCACGATGAATGTTTTTTCCGAATTGCTTTTATGAAAGCCCTCCAGTATCATATCAATATTATTCTCCGGTTCCATCCGGGCCATCAGCATGTGGTAATTGTTCTTTGAAACGCCGTATTTTGCCAGTATGCACTCGTTCTTGTTGGCAAAAATCTCGGCGCCATACGGAATATACTTACTGCTGATATTGTATTTCTTTTCTACGTAAGACTGAATGACGGTGGAGTCGGCAATAAAGTAATGACTGTATTTGATCGCCAGTTTTTCGGCATAGCGCAGGAATTTCTGCACCGGCTTGCTGTATTTATCCCGCTTCCATTCCATGCCGTCCATATTGGAAATGATGACGGCATTCCTGGGGAATATCTTACCCCATACCGAGCTGCTGGTATATCCCAGGAACAGCAGTACATCAAATTTTTTCCGGCGTGCATTCAGAATGCAATTGAAATCATAAACGAACTGTCCGGCGGTACCGATCATATTCTCTGCATCAAAGCAGTGAATGATCTTCACCCCGTTCCATTCATTACCTTTGAAAGGATGGTTATGCGAATTATAAACCGTGACCCCATGCCCTTTGTTTAATAATCCCACCGCAAGGTATTGCGCCATTTGTTCGAATCCCCCGTAGTAGTTGGGAATTCCCCTGGAGCCGATTATGGCAATATTCAATGACTGCATTATGCTACGTATTTTTTATAAACAGATGCTATTTTTTCGGCAGCTTTCTGCCAGGTATAATGCTGAATTACCTTTTGCTGCAATTTGCCATTCACATTTGCGGTAGCTGCTTCATTGATCGCCTGTAAAATGGAATCGGGTTGCGAGGGGTCGCAATAAAAAGCGTCGCCATTAAAATAAGACCGGGTAAATCCTTTATCCGTAATAACCACCCGGCAACCCATGGCAGCGGCTTCCAGTGATGAAAGTCCGCACACTTCAAACCAACTGGGCAGTACATGCACTTTGGCAGAGGCGTAATAACCTGGCAATTGCTCCTGCGGCAAATGATCGATAAAAGAGATATTACCCGCAGCAATATCCCTGCATTTCATATAGTAATCCAGCTGGTTGGGCGCCGCATCTCCGATCAGTACTAATTTATAGTCCGAATTATTTAATGCCCGGATCAGGTTGTATTGATTTTTTATTCCTTCAATTCTTGCTACGCACAGAACCAGGTGCTGGTCTCTTTGAGGTGATGTTACAGGTTGAAACAATTCTGTATTCACGCCATTGCGAACAACCGAATATTCCGGTACAACGCCATACCGTTTTAACAACGCCGTGTATTCTTCCTCTGCCTGAACAAAAATTTCCTTTGTTTCACGAAGGATCTTTTTTATACTCCTGCGCTGGCCCATCCACAGGTAAGCAGTACTCACCAGTTTGTCTTTCCCCGTCAACCACCGGTAAATTGTTTTCAGGTACTCTATGCCATCGGCAGAGAACAGGCTGAGTATTTTTCCAGCCAAACCATGCCGTTCTTTTTTATCGTACTCCGAATAATCTATCAAAATGCTGGAGACCACAAAAGGTTTTTTTGATCTCTTTATATGAACCAGTATATCTGCCGGGCGGATGATATTGAAAAAATGAAGAAGGTTGTAATCATGGTAACGGATCTTTTCGGCGGTACTTATAATATCCACATCAATGCCGGTCTTTTTTAAATGACCTGCCGTTTCGTTCACATGGATGGTATCGCCACCAGGTGTTGTGTATAAGGTTGACCGAACAATAAATACCACTTTCATGGATACCGTAGATTTAGTTCATGAATACCTTTTTTTAATAAACACAGCCGGCACACCGCCGTAAATCCCATCTGCCTCATAAACTCCGGCTTTTACTACTGAGCCCGCCGCTATGATGCATCCGTCTCCGATCACAACACCATCCAGTATCGTTGCTTTGGACCCGATCCAGCAGTTCTTTCCGACCCTGATCCCGATCCTTGTAACACCCTGTAACCTGATCGGAACCGATGGATCATTGTAGTTGTGATTCTCGGAATGAAAGCTGATGAAATTGCCGAGTATGCAATCATCCCCGATCTCGATACCTCCCGCTGCGCCAAAAAAATTATCCGACCCAAGCCCCACGTTATTCCCCGCTTTCATTCCTTTACCGATCGCCTGCAGGTTACCCGTGCATTCGATCCGGGTATTTCTTCCGGCAGAAACATTGTCGCCAAAAACAATTCCTTCTGTTGACAATGCATCTATATAAGACCCGTGATGAATAGTAACTCCCCTGCCAACCCTTATCATTGTCCTTGCTTTCAGCGTAACATTTTTCCCAACAAATAACATCCCCCCGTTCTGCACCCTGCTGAACGATCCTCTTATTCTCATCATACCTCTTGACAAAGCCAATGAGAACAAATACGGGGAAGGTATCCTTCCGTCCATTTCGTAATCCCTGCCTTTTAATCGTGAGATGATCTTATTAAGTTGCTTTCGCATAAACAGATTTATTTTGTTTCATTTTATACATGATCTTTATTACCGGTTGCGGCAAAAGCGATAACCCATATAGCAGGTACCCCTGTATTTTCACCGGTATATTTGTATAAGCCGCCGGATATTTTCCCGGGCCCTGGGGATATTATAATTGTTGAACAGGTATTTTTTCGCCAGCAGGGAATAGTAGGCCCCCGTTTTTGTTTTTTCGCTGTTCTGTTCCCGGATGATGCGGAGTATTCTTTCTCCGTCTTCCCGGCTCAGGGTTGTATTATGAATGGCCGCCTGTTTTAATTTCCTGAATTCTTTTCCCCGCCATTCGTCATCAATGGTAAGCGACTCGGGACTGAACCTCACTTTCACCAGCGCTTCTTTTATATTACACATCCTGCCTTTTTTCATCAGCTTATGCCATAAAAGATGGTCTTCAAAACTGTGTGCATTTATATCGTACATACCCACTTCGAGTACGGCCTGCTTCCGGTACATCACAGTGGCGTGGGAGAAGGGACAGACCTCTTCAGGCAGTTTTTTTATTTCCTCATCGGTATACGCCGGGTAAACAAGGGTAAAAACAAAATCACCGTTTTGGTCAACATAGGCCGCATCGCTTCCTGCAAGAACGTAATCGGGGTGACTGTTTAAAAAATCAAATTGTTTTTGCAGCCGCCCGGGCAGGCAGATATCATCGGCATCAAAACGGGCTACCAGTTCTGCATTGGCATTCATCAATCCCATATTCAGGGCGGCAGAAACGCCCTGGTTGGTTTGGTTGATAAGCCGGATACGTTCATCGGTAAAGGAACGGATGATGGTTTCGGTGGCGTCGGTTGATCCGTCGTTAATGATCAGCAGTTCAAAATCAGTGAATGACTGGTTTAATACCGAAGCAATGGCTTCTGCTATGTATTTCGCTGCGTTGTAGGCAGGCATCAGTACGGTAATATGAGGCCTGGGGCTACGCATCGTTTTGCACGGCATTTGATTCCTTAATATTTACCAATAACAATAGTTCGGCAAAGACAACGACAGACAATTGTTCAAACCAATAGTCGATAGCAAAGGCGCTTAACATGAATAACAGAACAGGAACGCCGTAAGATCTGCTTATTAACTTCTTCCAAAAAAAAGAAATATAAAAAAATGCAAAAGAAAACAAACCGGCTAATCCATATTCGCTTAATAACTGGTCGTAGGTTGAATTGGGGCTATTTGTAACTGAATGTAATTCTGCCCTGCCGGTAAAATAGTATAAATAAAGATCGAGATGATTGGTTTTAAAATCATCATTTATGTAAGCGATTTTCCCCGGATACCCGCCGGCTATTTTCATCGCTGTTGCCCGAAAAGCCAGCTTAGAAGAAAAATTCCCCATACCTGCACCGGTTACTAATTTTCCGGGGTGATCTGCTAAATAGTAAAGGGTTTGCCGGAATGAAATGATCTTGCCGGGCAAAGCAAGCTTAGGTACAAACCCCGAGGCGATGGGCATTGCTTTGGAATTCTTTTGAACAAAGCTCAGTAACTGCTTTTTGGATGTGTTGGTATCTTCTTTATGCTGAAATGGAGGTGTGTGTATATTCTCAACCGGCATTGCCGGCTTATCCTGGTATTCAGTTCCTGGTTTTTTTTCTACAGATGTTACCGATATATTTTTTTGCTTTCTTTCGAATATAGCCCTGTTAATACTATCAAGGAAGAGTTGGGCAAATTTTTGCTTTCTTTCCTCTGTGGTTAAACTGCTGTCAGGTCTTTGCGTGATCGGAATTTCATTACCTGGTACCCCCTTAGCCGATTTTTTTATATCAAAAAGCTGTTGGTACACTGAAACAAAGTACTTGTTATTTTCCGGAGATACTTTTACCAGGAAGGTGACCAGCATCAGCAAACAAATAACTATTATGCTTTTCTGGTCGCGGTTGCTTTGAAAAATAAACATAAAGATCAGCACTGCACAAAGGAAAAGACTGCTTATGTTACTCCCGGTAAACAGCAAGACGGCCATGCATAACAGAGCCATCGCATTTTTTTTGTGTCCCAGGAAATAAATAACCCCTAACGCATTCAATACCGCATTGGTGGTAGAAGTATCGAAGCTTATTCCCTTAATATAATCGCCTGTTCCAATAAAGTATTTTTGAAAGTTCCCCTGGTAGCGATACGGGTTAACAGCACCGGTTTCCCAGATTATCCCGGCATAAACGGAAAAAGAAATAATGGCATTGATAATAAAAAAAATTAGGATTGTCCGATGGAGTGATTCAATACTGTTTTTATCAATTGCTATTTTCACCTGGTGAATAGCAAGGATACACAACAGCCAAAACAGAATTCCCGTTATCAAAACCAACCCATAATTAAAATGCCCCACCTTTCCGCTTATAAGCCAGGTGAAAATTGCAATGCCAATCACAAAAGGATAAAACAGGGGGAGCCGTGAACTTTTGAACCGGAATCCGAATTTAAAATCGGGGCGTAAAAGATAAATAAAAACTACGGCCGCAATTTTAACCAGCAGTTTCACATTTAAAAACAACCCCAGGAAGATCAATAATCCCCAGTCAATGCTGCCGGGGTGGGCCAGTGTATAAAAGGACCTAGTAATTTTTTTCACACAGAAGGTTATTTGAAAAGAAATCATACCCGGGAAAGGCACTTTCCTGTCAGTTGATAGCCTAATAATCGCAAAAAGGAGGTACTGGGTTGCCCACTACAAACCCGCTATCCGTTTGAGGACCAGCCAGTCTGCCCGGCGTATTTGCCCGGATATAATGAGAAGGGAGAAGTACGTAATCAGGGCGCTTGGCAAAGCTGTCCATGCATTAGCAAAAAGCATGGTTGTTAAAAGGCCGCTTATAATTGCCAAAACAGGGCAAAGAAGAACCGGGTAACTTTTTTGCCGGAGTCCTTTTAATTCGGTTTGACTCATGTAAAGTAAAAATTGCACAAAAATGGCAACCAGGTAAGCAATGGCAGCGCCCGCTGCATTAAAGAAAGGGATCAGCACAATATCGCCGGCAAGGTTAAAAAGGAAACTGATAAGAAAAATATAGAAGATCATTTTCATGCGGCCCTTTGCAAAATTCACTGTCCACAAAAAGTTATTGAAATACAAAAGGGGCATACTAAATGATAAAACTAAAATGATCTCCCGGTTAGCCAATCCATATCTACCTTGTGTTACCTGGTCGATGACGGGCACCCAAAGTACATTTAGTACAAGACCAACCAATGAAGCTATGATCATTTCAAAACGCAGCAAGACAAACAGGTCTTCGATCCTGGAAGCGGGAACCAGTTCTGACTCCGGGTGAAATAATTTTGTAAATCTCGGAATTAAAATGGGGGCAATTATCAACAAGGGCAAGGTAGCCACTTCAAATACTTTATACGCAAAACTATACTCTGCCAGAACAATATTGCTGGCCAGAATACCAAGCAGGATCCAATCCAGCCTGGCAAGCGCAGAAGAAAAAACAGCCACACCGAATTGAGGGAAAGACTCTTTAATCAATGCCCGGTAATCGTTTCTGTTCCACCGTATCTTAACAGGTATTTTGATTACATATCGTGTAATTAAAAAGCTTAACAAAAACTCTGCTATATCGCCTCCAATAAAGACGAGAATAACGATGTCAAGATCGATTTGTCCCAGTAAAGCAAACACAATAAGGACAATGCTTCGTAAAACATTGGAACAAATAGCCATCCACATCAGCGGCCTGAATCTCTCAAGTCCTGTAGCCAGTTGTTTGAACGGGGTGGAAAAAAATATTGCCAGTTTACCTATACCCAATAATAACAACAAGGAGTGTTGTTCAAAGAAAGAATGAAACAGCAGCTTCCCGGACAACAAAAGAAGGTAGAACCCTGCTCCGGTAATAAGCACATGCATTATATAAGCAGAGAGCATCTTCCCGGAAACAAATCCCGAAGCGATCCTTCGTACAGATATCTGGTCGATACCAAAAGCCAGGATACCAAAGGAAGTAAGTAATACGGCAAGCACCCAGTTAATCTCCCCGAAGTCATTTTTATCAAGGCGTGTTGAAAGCAGGTAAAAAATGATAAGGCTACAGGATTGTACAACGATAAGCTGTAATGCATTTGCAGAAATATCACGTATGAATTTTCTTTTCATCCGGGCAGAAGTTACTAATATCTGGTTTATCGAAAAAATAAACCGGCCCGGATCCCTGGCAACCTCCAGCCTGCTTATTACGATTTATTGACCGATACCTTCTTAACCTAAAACAAATTTTATGAGGAAATTTCTTTTCATTTTCTATACACTCACCGGTATGGCGGCTGCTGCCCAAACAGACAGCTCGGCCAACAGCCTGCTGAACGAACTGGAGGGTAAACCAGCCCCGCCGGTGAAAAAGCCGGTGGCGGTCTTCATGTCGCAGCGGCTTATCAATGCCAACACCACCGAAATGCTTAAGAAAGGCCACTTTGAGTTTAAAGTGGTGCATAATTTCGGGGATATCGGCGGAACCTTCGGGGGCGTAAAAAATGCATTCGGACTGGATAATTCCACCGATATCAAGATCGGCTTTACCGTGGGCGTTACCAAAAATTTCAACGTAATGGTATCCCGTAACAAGGGCTTTAACCAGGTAACCCAGTTGTGGGAGATGGCCTTTAAATACCGCATCATGCAGCAGATGGAGAACGATGCTTCCCGCCCGTTATCGATAGCTGTATTTGCAAACGGGGTGGCTTCTTCGGCAAAAAGAAGTACCGATACCACAAAAGAAAATTTTTATCCAAAAACCTCCAGCCGGCAGAGCCAGGTGCTGCAACTGATGATCGCCCGTAAATTCGGCAAGATCATCAGCATACAGCTAAACCCTACATATGTACATACCAATTACGTGGTGCCGGGTGACGTGAACAGTGTTTTTGCTTTTGGCGCTGCCATCCGGGTGCCCATCTACAAGCAATTTGTTTTTATTGCCGATTATTTTCACCCGTTCCGTTCCGGCAGCAATATCAATACACTGAAGACGAAAGGGGTGAACCTGTATGATGTATGGGGCGTAGGTCTTGAGCTGGTTACACCAGGCCATGTTTTTCACGTGAACTTTACCAATACCCACACTATTTTAGAGAACCGTTTTCTTACCCGTACCACTACCCGGGAGTTTCGCTGGGGATTTACCGTTGCAAGAGACTTTGTTCTGTTCAAGAACAAGAAGAAGAAATAAAACTCTGATGAGAACTAAAACCCAAGGCTCCCGAAAGGAAGCCTTTTTTATTAACACAACAAAACTCCGTAGTGTTAACGTATTGAACTTTTGATCTTTAAAGGTTCTGCTTTGTGACTCTCTGCGGTTCTCCTGAGCGAAGTCGAAGGATTACCGCAAAAAGCCCTTACTGATTAACGCACTCACGTTGTTGCATCCCGCCAGCAAAAAAATAAAAGCTTCCTTTCGGGAAGCCTTTATTTTATACTCAACAAAAACTCAGTGATCTTATTTCTTTTTGGCGAATGGTTTGATGGTAGCCGTGAATAATATGCCGCTGCTGTTCAGCTTTACCTTACCCTGGCCAACACCACCCAGGGGTATCTTCACATAAGGCTCGGCCTGGAACGAAACCCGGTTGCTTAGCTTATAATTATAACCGGCAGAAAGCGTGAGCACCGAGAAATAGTGTTTGTTCCTGTCTTTAATGCCCAGGGCATAATCATAATACTGGCCCGAAGGGGTTTTGTATTGATAATTATAGTCTTCTGTTTTCATTAAGAAAGAAGAAAGCCCCACATTGCCGAACCAGTTGTGCTTTTTGCCATAGCCGAAATTATAGGCCAGGCTCACAGGTATCTCGTATACCTTACACTCGGCAGCTATATTATACAGGTAAGGATAATTGCCCCCGGGGCTGTGGTATTGATCAGGCGCTGCGTCGTATATTTTGTTGGAAGCGTAGAAGCCGGCCCTTACCGTAAGTCTTTTTCCGAAATTATAGCTAAGCCCGGCGCCATACATGATGGTGGCTTTTCCCAGTTTGTTCAATGAAACAAAGCTGAGGTCGGGTCCAACAGAAACAGTTATCCCGAAGTTTCCGGCGATATTCTTTTTTGTTTTCTTTTTTTCAGGTGATGAAGCCGGTTTATTCACTGTTACCGCCGCTACTTCTTCTTTTTTCTTCTCTTCTTCTTTCTTTACCTGCTCCTCTTTCTTTTCTTCTTCTTTTGCGGGCTGATCAATGGTTTCTTTCTTTTGTTCATCCATTATTTGCTGACCGGCTGTTTCTTTTTTTGTGATTTCTTCTTTGGCTGTTTTTGCTGGGGCAGATGCTGTTTCATTTCCTTCTTCTGTTTCAGAAGCAGCAGCAGTTATTGAAACATTCTTTTTGCCCTTGTCTTTTTTGTTTACGGGTGGCCGTTTATTTCCCTGCTCCCTGCCTGAAATTACCATATCGTTGTTACCCATTTCCGGGGCGGTCATGTTCATTACAGATCTTCCCTTACCGGCCTGCACTGTTCTTTTATTGCTTACGGCATTTTCGCTGTTGTTATTGCTGCCGGTATTTCCTGGTTGTTTCAAAACAGTTTCGTCTGTATTACGTGCAGGCCCCGTTGCAATTTCGCTGGCCGGTTCTGTTCCGGGTGTATCGTTCTTGTTTGCAGGGCTGCTGCCATTATCATTCCCTTCGGCCGGTTGTATGGCTGTGCTTTTGCCGGGTTGACCGTTGTTTCCTTTTTCTTCTGCAATCCCAACAGGCGCTTTTATCTTATCCCGGTTAAGCTGGTAAACAGTGAATAAAGCTCCGCCACCCAGCAGCAAAAAGAATAACAGGAAGAAGATGTACTTCTTCTTATCCTTCTTTTGCGGAAGCTGTTTATCCAGCATTGCTTCCATCTTATCCCAGGCCTTATCGTTATAGGCCGGGTGATGGTTTTCTGCCGCATCCCTGATTATATGGTCCATTTCCTCATCCAACATTTTTTATCTCGGCTATTTGATTTTGATTGAATAGTATCTTCTGTAACTGTTTTCTTGCTTTTGCCAGGTTCGATTTTGACGTGCCTACCGAAATACCCAGTTTATCTGCAATCTCTTCATGACTGAACCCTTCAATGATAAAAAGACTGAGCACCGTTCGGTAAGCGGGTGAAAGATTCTGAATGAACCGGATGATCTCATCATAGGAAAGTTTATCAAGTCCGCTTTCATCGTGCGAAGCCGGTTGTATGATGGCTACATCCAGTTCGCCCACTACGTGATGCTTTTTATTTTTCCGGAAATGATCGATGGCAGTATACACCATAATTTTCCGGAGCCAGCCTTTGAAGGAATTTATTTCATTGGTGTAAGCAGGAGTATAACGGTGTATCTCCTTAAAAATTTTCAGGAACCCATCGTTTAATATTTCTACCGCATCGTCTTCATTATTAGCATAACAATCGCAGATGGCCATAGCGTATCCATAGAAAGAGTTATAGATTTTTTTCTGGCTCTCTCTTTCGTTCAGGGCACAGCCCCTGATATACAGGCTAAGTTCATCTGCCGAAAGCAATGGTTCGTATTTTGTTATCTTAATCGTAAAACGAGGTTAAAGGGTTGCTTTTAAAAAAGTTATGGCATTCTTTTCAATTGGATAATAATTACCGGCAAAGGGCCGGGCAGGAAGTACTTGTAAAGAATCTATGTGCTGCCCCGAAGATAAAAAGATCTGTGCATGTTACACAGGCTTATATATAGTATAGTCCATTCCGGCTTGGGTTTATGAAGCCCGGTTAAAGCCAATATCTGTCATAAAAGACAAAACCATTTCAGGGCTTTATTCCGATATTTTACCCTAAAACAGGGCAAAAAACCCTAAAAAAGCTTAAAAAAACCGAAAAATACCCAAAAATCATTGTAACATTTTTTCGTACATTCATAAAAAATGTTACAATGATTGATCGCTGATTTTGTGCGGAAAGCCGTTGTAACAAAATTCATGGACAGTTGTAAGAATGTTACATCAACAAATCGTACAAAAATGGCAAAATCATCCAAAAAAGGCCCGAAACTGCCCGAAAAAGACGTAATAAATGCTGAAATAAGGAAAAAGCTTGGACTCACACAGGCGCAATTAGCAGCCATTTTGGGTGTTTCCCGGGCCGGCCTGGCCCTTTCAGAATCGGGAAAACGTACGCTCCACTCTACTGCTCATATTTTACTGTTGAATATGTTCCTGCAGTTTCATGAACTGGAAACAGGGAAACAGGCTTCCTACCGGTCGCTGGAGACCCGGCTTTTCCTGAATGATGAATACAAAAAGATACTGCCCGAAATGAACCGGCTGGAGAATGACTGTCGCCATAAAATGAAAGCGTTAAAAGAAAGCATGACAACGATGAAAGAACGGGCCAGGGATACTGAACATGCGATCATTGTACTTACTACAGTGATAAACAACCTGCAGGAAAACAAAGAAGCCGGCAATCAGAAAAAAGAGCGGATGGTTACGGGACTGAACCTTATGAAGCAAAAGGCTTATGATAACCTGTTAACATGCTGGGAACCCGAACAGGCGAAACTGCAGTGTAAGATCGAAGCAGTATCAGGTGAAGCCAGGGCATTGCGGAGGTACAGGCTGAAAGTGATGAAGGAACACGGGCCGTTCAGGAAAGAGGCGATGAAAAAGGGATGATCTTATGCAAATTGCCCCGGGCTTAAGCCCGGGACAATTATTGGTAGCCCCGACAAGACTACATATACTATTTTGAAGTCGCATTGATACTGTATTTGAGCGATTT
>DAOQRQ010000003.1:0-30694 GCA_035355815.1 Ferruginibacter sp.
TTCGTATGCAGGAAGAGATCGGCACGGGTGGTGGCGGCTTCCGTTATATATATGCAGCCTTCTTACAAGAGTCGCATGCGTACCAACCCATTGATGAACTGCTTGATATTTCAAAGCTATTTACCGAGGCCGGCGATAAGTGGCGCAATGCCGCTGTACACGCCGCAGGCATTTACAAAGGCCGCATCGGCAGCCAGGCCGATTTTGATATGATGGGAGACTACCTCATCGAAATTTCGGAAGTGGAGAAAAGGGCTTTCCAGGCATTGTCTAAAATAAAATGGAATTCATGAGCCATGCAGCGGTGCGTATAGTCAATTTAGCCTTCACCTATCCCCGGCAAACAACAGCCTGTTTCTCCGGTTTAAATCTTGAGGTACAGCCCGGCGAGCGCTTTGGTTTGTTTGGCCCCAATGGCGCCGGCAAAACAACACTCATGAACTGCATGACCGGTCTGCTCAACTACCAGCAGGGAAATGTGCAGTTACTTGGACATGAAATTGCCCATCACAAGAAATCCGTCAACGGGCTTTTTGGATTTGTACCACAGGATTTTTCCTTTTACCAGGAACTGAGCCCGGCAGAAAATCTTTCCTTCTTTGGCGCCTGGGCCGGGTTACACAAGCGTGAGATAAAAAATAAAACCACCGAACTCCTGGAAGTACTTGGCCTTACCGATGTACGCAATAAAAAAGTGCAGGAGTTTTCCGGTGGCATGAAACGCCGGGTGAACCTGGCTATTGGCGTTATTCATGATCCACAGATATTATTCCTGGATGAGCCTACGGTTGGTGTGGATGTTCACTCACGCCATGCCATCATCAATTACCTGAAAAAATTAAACGGGAACGGAACGACATTGATTTATACATCGCACCAGTTAAGCGAAGCAGAAGAATTGTGTAATAAAGTGGCCTTGATCGATGATGGAAAAATAATAGCGCACGATACGCTGCAGCAGTTGATGCTCGATCATAAAGAGGATGGCCTGGAAGGTCTCTTCATTAATTTAACAGGCAAATCATTCCGGGATTCGTAATGTTCAAACTCTGGTCAACCATATTAAAAGACATACGCATACTCACCCGTGACAAACTGGGTTTGATCTTTATGTTTGTGATGCCCATCGTACTGGCCGTGGTGATCACCGCTGTTCAAAACAGCACCTTTGAAATGCTGAACACCAACACCGTTCCCATGCTGCTTTGCAACCGGGATACAGGCGATGCAGGCAAACAGCTGGAAAACGCCATCAGCAAGGCAGGCATGTTCCGCATACAAGCCGTTGCCGCCGGCGAAACAGACGATGCCATTTCAAACCGCATGCACGCTAAGGATGCTGTGATCGCTATTATCATTCCTTCCGACTTTACCAATAAAGTAAAAGACAAGTCGAATGAAATTGCCGTAAAAGCGCTGAAGAATTTTGGCATGCAGGCCGACAGTACAAAAACAGGCAACAGCATCATTCAGCCAATCACCATGCTTTATCACCCGGTGCTGCAGGAAACATTCCGGCACTCTATACAGGGTGCTTTACGAAGCGCCCTGCAGGTGGTGCAGAATAAAGAAGTGCTGAAGAGTCTTTACTTCAATCTCAATGAAAAGCAGATGCCCGACTCGCTGGAAAAGGAACTGATCGGAAGCCAGGTGGCCATCAACGAGATACCGGTATCCCGAAGCGGCAGCCGGAATATACCCAATGCATCGCAACATAATGTTCCGGCATGGACGGTATTTGCCATGTTCTTTATCGTGATCTCCTTAGGCGGCAGCGTGGTGAGAGAAAAACTGAACGGAAGTTTTGTGCGGCTGAAAACTTTACCTACCAATTACCTGGTATCTGTATTATCCAAACAACTCACGTATCTTTTTGTAACCGTGATGCAGGCCGCTGTGGTCTTTTCGCTTGGCATCTGGCTATTTCCATCAATGGGATTGCCCAGGCTTGACCTGCCCGATGTTGCCGGCGTAATTGTAGTAACACTTATCTGCGGATGGTGTGCCGTAAGTTATGCCATCATGATCGGCGTGTTTTCAAAAACACAGGAACAAAGCAATGGCATCGGCGCCGTATCCATTGTACTGATGGCAGCCGTGGGAGGCTTGCTGGTACCCAGTTTCGCCATGCCCCAATCGTTCCAGTTTGTAATGAAACTATCGCCGCTGCATTGGTGCCTGGAAGCCTATTATGGGTTATTTTTGGAAGGCGGAAAACTGAAAGATGTTGCGTTGAATATTCTACCTTTATTGGGTATTACACTGGTCATTCAACTGATCACTTTATACGGGTTGAAAAGAAAAAATCTCATTTGAATCATTTAACATGGAAACAGCAGAACTTAAAAAGCAATTGAAACAGCAGATCGTGCAGTTCTTAAACCTCACATCGGTTAACCCGGATGATATAAAAGATGACGAACCCTTGTTTGGCGAAGGACTGGGGCTGGATTCCATTGATTCAATAGAACTGATCGTTTTGCTGAGCCGGGAATATGGCATCGATATAAAAGACCCGAAGGAAGGACGTAAGATACTGGTTGACATCAATACCATGGCTGCCTACATCGAGCAACATCGCACCAAATAAATTCTTTTCATTGAGCAGGATCTTTGTTACCGGCATGGGCGTGATAAGCGCTGTTGGAAATTCTGTGGCCGAAAACCATAAGAGCCTTGTTGAAGGCCTTTGCGGTATCCGTAACGAATTCGATCTCTTTCCCACAAAATATGCCGAACTGCTGCCCTTCGGGCAGGTAAGAATAAGTACGGCAGACCTGTTGAAGAAACTGCATGTTACCGATCCGGGGGTTACCCGTACTTCACTGCTTGCCCTGCATGCGCTAAATGAAATGTTGCAGGATGCCGGTCTTTCCCCGGCCGCTCTCTCTTCTTCCGAAACAGCCCTGGCAGGCGCCAGCACCGTAGGCGGCATGTGCCTTACAGATGAATTGTATGCCGATGCGAACAAAAAAACCGATGGCTCTCCTTATACGTCTTCATACGACTGTGCTTCGGTGAATATGTATTTGCAGAAGCACTATAAAATGAATGGCATCATCAATACCATCAATACCGCCTGTTCTTCTTCTGCCAATTCCATCATGTATGGCGCTATGCTGATGAAGAATGGTTTCGCAAAAAGAGCCATCGTTGGCGGGGTAGACAGCCTGGCAAAATATACCATCAATGGTTTTAATGCGCTGCACATTCTTTCTTCAGAAAAATGCACCCCCTTTGATGAAGACCGAAAAGGCCTTAACCTGGGAGAGGGCGCTGCTTTTTTATTGCTGGAAAAAGAAGAAGACATTGCCGGAAAAAAAGTTTATGCCGAGTTAACCGGCTTCTGCAATGCCAATGATGCCTACCATCCTTCTTCGTTATCGGATGAAGGCGACGGGCCTTTTCTTTCCATGCAAGGCGCTTTGAAGCAGGCAGGACTGTCTGCCGGCCAGGTCAGCTTTATCAATGCACACGGCACCGGAACAGAGAATAACGACGAAGTGGAAAGCAAAGCCATGTTACGTTTATTTGAAAAAGTTCCGGCATTTGCCTCAACGAAAGCATATACCGGTCACACATTGGGAGCTGCAGGCGCAGTGGAAGCGGTATACAGCATCCTGAGTCTTATTCACCAGGAAGTGTATCCAACCCTTCGTTTTAAAAAGGCCATTCCTTCAACAGGGCTGGTGCCTGTTGGCTCGTATAAAAAAATGCCCGTGCAGCATGTTATGTCAAATTCATTTGGTTTTGGGGGCAATTGTTCATCACTAATTTTTTCAAAAGTATAATGTTATACATCCACCAGGCATATTGCATCTCTCCGCAAAAAACATTTCAGGATGTTGACCTGCAGGAACTGCATGAGCCGGCAGAAAAAAGATTGCTGGCCATTGAACCTTTATACGACGGCATACCCCCCGGCGTATTACGCAGGATGGGCCGGGCAGTGCGGATGGGAGCAGGCGCTTCTATGCCCATAATAAAGAATACAGCAGAACTGGACGGAATAATAATCGGCACAGGCAAAGGCGGCATGGAAGATTGCATTAAATTCTTAAACCAGATCGTTCAGTATGAAGAAGGATTACTGGCGCCGGGTAATTTTGTACAAAGTACTTCCAATGCCGTAGCAGCGCAGGTGGGCATGATGAGCAAGAACAGATCGTACAACACAACCCATGTACATCGTGGCCATGCTTTTGAGAATGCATTGATAGATGCCGTGATGCAACTCAATGAATTTCCGGGAAGCAACTACTTGCTCGGCGGCGTTGACGAGATATCGGATTTTGATTATAATATTGAGAATTTAGACGGAGCTTACAAACAAGAATCCATTTCCAGCAAAGATCTCTATCAAACCGACACCCCCGGAAGTATTGCAGGAGAAGGCGCTGCTATGTTCCTTGTCAACGACCAGGCAGAAAATGCCATCGCCTGCATTAACGCTGTGAATATGCTGCACAGCCAGGACCTGGCGCAGCTGGAAAAATTATTACAGCAATTCATTTCAACCCATATACCAGCAGGTGAAAAGATCGATCTTTTCCTTTCCGGCGAAAGCGGAGATAACCGTACCCTGAAATTTTATACAGCCTGCGAAAGCCTGTTACCTGTGAATACGCCCGTTGCCCGCTTTAAGCACCTGAGCGGGGAATATGCAACAGCTTCTTCTTTTGCTGTATGGCTGGCCTGTTACATCATGCAGCAACAAAAGGTTCCAGGCAATATGATGAATGGCCCTGTTGAAGTTTTGGCGCCAAAAACAATTCTTCTGTATAACAACTACAAAGGTTTGCAGCATAGTTTCATACTGATCCGGAAAAATTGACCGCATTAAAAAACAATCTGTAATTTCCGTTCCGGAATTTTTAAGATCTGAACCACATAGACACATAGGCCTGGTGTTTTTTATGTTCCCTATCTGTCTATATGGTTCCGGTCATTTAAAGTAGTTTTCCTGCTATGAAGAAAAAATGGAGTACGTTGTTTTATACCCTCACCATTGGCGGAGCGGCTGGGGCCATTTACTGGATCGTAAAACAAGGCAGGTTACTACAAAGCCCCGTACTTACCGCAAATGAAATAAAGGCGGAAGGAGAATCGGCTGCCAGAAGCAGTTTCCAGGAATTCACCGGGTCGTTTGCTACCCATATCAGCGAACCTATTGCCGTACTGCTGATGCAGATCATCATCATCATTTTTTTTGCAAGGGTATTCGGCTTTCTCTTTAAAAAGATCGGCCAGCCTGCTGTTATCGGCGAGATCGTAGCCGGTATTGTCTTGGGACCTTCTATACTGGGAGCCTATTTTCCTGAAATAACGCAGTTTCTTTTTCCGGCAGCCTCCCTGGGATCATTGAATTTCCTGAGCCAGATCGGGCTCATTCTTTTCATGTTCATCATCGGTATGGAGCTTGATCTGAAAGCCATCGGCAAACAGGCTTATGATGCCGTGGTCATCAGTCATGCCAGCATCATCATTCCTTATACGTTGGGAATGGGACTGGCTTATTTCATCTACAAAGATTATGCACCTGCCGGTGTATCTTTTTTATCTTTTGCATTATTCATGGGAATTGCCATGAGTATTACTGCTTTTCCTGTACTGGCAAGAATACTGAAGGAAAAGGGACTAACCCGGTCGAAGCTGGGCGCCATGGCACTAACCTGTGCTGCTGCAGATGACCTCTCAGCATGGTGCATATTGGCGGCAGTAATTGCGTTGGTAAAATCGGGCTCCTCTGTCAGTGTTTTGTACACCATTGCGCTGGCCATCATCTATGTGCTGCTGATGCTTAAAGTAATGCGGCCGGCGCTTAAAAGACTGGAACATGTTTATCATAACCGGGAAACAAAAAGAACGGCGGTGATGGCATTCCTGTTTGTGATGCTGATCGTTTCATCGTATGTTACCAGCATCATCGGCATTCATTCTTTATTCGGTGCGTTTATGGCCGGTGTGATCATGCCGGCTAGTTTCGACTTCCGCAAGATCGTTACCGATAAGATCGAAGACATCAGCATCCTCCTGCTGCTTCCGTTGTTCTTTGTGATCACCGGCCTGAGAACACAGGTAGGCTTACTGAATGCAGGCAATTTGTGGATCACGTTTGGATGGATATTATTGGTAGCCGTTGCCGGTAAGTTTGGAGGCAGCGCCCTGGCAGCAAAAATTGTAGGACAAAGCTGGAAAGACAGTTTATCTATTGGCGTGCTGATGAATACCCGTGGCCTGATGCAACTGATCGTATTAAATATCGGCTACGACCTGGGTATTCTTTCTCCGGAGATATTTGCCATGATGGTGTTGATGGCGCTGGTAACAACGTTTATGACCGGGCCGGCACTGGACCTGATACAATGGTTGATGCCGGAAGGTAAACCAGAGAAAGCTAGTGAGCAATAACAAACAGTCCCTTAAACCGGAAATGCATGAGTTCTTCTTTAAAAAAAGAAGCAACCACATTAATACTTCCGTCTTCACCTGCAGTGTATTTTATATTAGTGCTGATAAGATTGTTCTTCACCGGGTCAATAACAGCCAGGAATTTCATTTCCTGTGCTTTTACCAGTTGGGTCTTTTTATCAAGCACCTGTTCAACTATTTCCTTTACCATCTCCATCATGCAAACACCCGGCACCACCGGCTGGCCCGGAAAATGCCCTTCAAATATTTTATGCCCGGGGTTGATAAGCAGCCCCGCCTTCAGTTCCGTACCGGAAGTTTCCAACTTTTCTATTGTAAAAAAATCATTCAGCAGCATTTCTTTCTATTCGTTTTAAGCCAATATTGAATTCAAATGTTTTGTGCGATATGCCGATGGTATCGGGTATGCCATTGCTGTACTTCTTCATTATACCTTCCACAATCACTTTTTTGTGTGACGCCCTTTCCATTCTTATCAATTCAGTTGCCCCTGCATCGGTAATATAATAATTATATCCTTTGTCTTGCGGAAAGATAAAATAAAGCAGCCTGTCGTTTGAACGTACCGATGCGGCGGCATTGTCCAGTTTATTCATCAGCACCAGTTCAAAATCATGCTGCAATGTTTTTATCACCGATCGCTTATTCATCTTCTTAATAATAGAATACACTTTGAAATTGCCGTTGGCCGTAAATTCAAAATCAAAAAAACTAAGTCCCATCTCGTTTGAAAAGACCATCCGGGTACTGCTGTCGGGCATTTTTTTTATCAGCAGCAGGCCGCTTAAATGATTGTCCATCACATCAACGGTAGCCTTGTATAACGCAACAGTGAATACCGGTCTGAATTTTTGGATCTCCCTTACATCCTTCGTCTCAGACTGCATCTGTTTGTGAACAGGAGAGCAACCCTGCATTATTGCCAGCAGGCTAATTAATAATAAACAACGTATCTGGAATGTTGGCATTCGGTTCTTTGTTGGTGAAGCGGATGATGGTATTGTCGCCGGAAAGTTCTTTCATCTCGATACTGCTGACAGAAAAATCCTTCTTGTCAACGATAACGTTGATGGACCTGAACAATTCCTTCAGACCTTTTGTTACCGGGCTCAGCTCTACCAATGCCGAATTCCTGTTCTCAAAAACACGGGTGTTGAAATCGGTATTGCTCAGCATCGTTCCCTGCATGCAGTCGATCATGATCTTGTTTATCTGCTGAAACAGCTTATTTGATCTTGTGGAGACCTTGTTTTCTTTCTGCCCGTCTTTTACATACACTTTGTCTTTATTCAGTATCATCAGGTATTTAAAGGGCTGGTTGTATTCCATCCGCACCCGGCTGTCTTTCTTGAACCAGAAATTTCCTTTGGAAATGATCTTTTCAGAAAGCATGGCAAGGTTCTTTTCCTGTGTAAAATCACTTTTAACAGACGTGGTCTTTTGTGTAATTACAGAAAACTCTGTTTTGAATTTTGCCAGGTCGGCCACCGGGCTATAGCCTGGGTATTGAGCCTGCGCAGCAAATCCAACGGCCAGTATCAGTATCGTTAGTATAACTCTATTCATAAGCGGTCAAATGTAGCAATTTATCCAGCGGACTAACCTGGTATCCTCTTTTTTTAACTTCTTGTATAAAGGCCGGTAACACATTCAGTGTTGTTTTGCTGGTATCGTGAAACAGAAAGACAGCGCCGGGTGCAATGGCTTCGGTGATCTTTGCAAGCAGTTTTGCTTCCTCCTTAATTACCGTATCCATGGAGCGTACGCTCCAGCCAACCGGTGTGTAGCCGCCATTGATGATCGCTTTCTTTACATTAGGATTGGTAACGCCGTAAGGCGGCCTGAATAATTTTGGTTTAACAGCAATCACCCTATACAATTCTGCATCCATCAGCGCCAGGTCGGTCTGCATTTTTTTTGCTGAGTACATATCAAACCAGAAATGGTGGGAGTAGCTGTGGTTGCCAATAAGATGTCCTTCGGCATGCAGCTGTTTTAAAATTTCTTCATTGCCGGCAATGCGGCTGCCGATGCAGAAAAAAGCAGCTTTTACATTTTCATTCTTCAGTACTTCCAGGATCTCTTTTGTATAGCCAACAGCAGGGCCGTCGTCAAAACTGATGGCGATCTCCTTTTTACCGGTATCCGCTTTGCAAACGATCCGGATAAAAAAGCCGGAGCCTACATAACAGCAACCCCAAAAAACGATCAGTGAATAGGCAATGAACAGCAATGGATAAATATAAACGGGCATGCCGTATTTTATATGCAGCCCGATCAAGGTAAGGAGCAGCAGTCCAAAAAAAATATTCGTGTTCCGGAAGTTTAACATGCCGAGAGCAAAAATAAGGAATGATGCATGTTCAGATAGTGGTTATAAACCAAAACACGTTTAATTGCTCCGGCTGAATTATTTTGACCCAGCAAAGCCGGTACCTTCCCCTGCTTAATGATGTTGGCAGCCAGCCAGAAGGCAAAGGCAGAAGCCGTGGGATATTCGCCGCACAAATGTTTATAGTTGATCAATTTACCATTACTGAAAGTGGTTTGTGCCAGTTGATCATAGATATTATCGGAAGCCGCATCTCCGTTTTTCCCGGTTATCAGCAGGTCAATATCATTGATGCTGACAGCATGTTTTTCTAAAAAGAAAGAAACCTGTTTTTCAATTTCTTTTATACCCGTTGGTTTATAAAAAGTGTGCAGCCCTTCAAGTTTTGCATAATCCGTTGCAGACGCTTCACTGGCCAGCATAAAGAAAGCAGACCCTTCACCGGCAATGGTTCCTTTTGAGTTTGTGTTATACAATTCCAGGTTTGATACCGGCCCCTGTTTATACAAACCCATCCGGTTTAAAATAGCATGACTGGTATGGATGATCTCGTCGATGGCGCCAACCAGTACCGTGGATGCTTCTTTTTCTTTCAACAGCATCATGCCGTCGAGCAGGGCGCTTTCAAAAGAAAAACCCCGGTGTACATAGGCGTTGTTATAATTATTGCATTGCAGCATTAACCCGATCTGTGCGCCGATGGTATTATGTGTGGATTGTATAAAAGCGGTTGGCGTCAGCAATTCTTCATTGAACTCAACCATTTTGCTTAAAAAGGAGGCGGTGTCTTCCATGCAGCCATACGCCGTTCCGGTAATGATGGCGTCCGGCATTTTTACATCAGCCTCCTTTAAACATTCCATGGCTGCTGCCACGCCCATGCGTATGATACGGCTCATGCGCCGGATAAGTTTGGGATCGATGAATTCTTTGTATTCCGGTTCTATGCAGGTAAGCCGGTTACCGGTATAAGCAACAGCAGGCTCATCCATTGGCGGGTGGCCAAATGTTTTTTGTGCAGAGATATTTCCTGTTGCCCGTATATACATCTTATACTTTTGAAAAGATCAATGATGAACAGTTACCGCCAAAACCAAAGGAGTTGGAGAGCACGTGTTTCATTTTTACATTTTTAATTAGTTCTTTTTCCGGAACGAACGGCAGGTCTTTCATCGGCGTTTCCAAACGCAGGTTTGGGAACACCATTCCATGCTGCAGCGCTAAAACGGAGAACACCGCTTCAATACCGCCGCTTGCGCCCAATGTATGCCCGGTGAATGTTTTGGTGGAACTCATCTTTGGATAATGCGGGGCAAACAACCGTTTGATGGCTGTGCCTTCGGCAATATCGTTGTTCTGCGTACCCGTACCGTGCAGGTTTATATAATCAATATCGGATGGCTGCAGGCCGCTTTTGGTTAATGCGCCGCTCATCGCCAGGAAAGAACCTGTTCCTTCAGGCGAGGATGCTGTTTGGTGATACGCATCATTGGCATTGCAGTAACCACTCAGTTTGATTGTTGGCCTGCTCTTTAAGGTTGCCGCTACTTTATCTGAAACCAGCACCAGGTACCCGGCACCTTCCCCTAAATTTAGTCCTCGGCGGTTCTCATCAAACGGCTGGCAAAACTGTTCGTCTACGATCATCAGCGTGTTAAATCCATTTAATGTAAACCGGGTAAGTGAATCGGTTCCGCCGGCAATAACCACATCCAGTATATCATTCTTAATAAGCCTGGCTCCTAAAAAAATAGAATTAGCCGAAGAAGAGCAGGCTGTACTGATGGTTGTGATATGATCTTTTACTCCCAATGCATCGGCAACCAGTTCTGTTACGGCTCCGCATTCGTGATCAACCACATCACGCAATCTTCCTTTACTATTATCTGCGAGAAATGTTTTGAAAAAATCCTCTGTCTTATCCATGCCGCCAACCGAATTGGCAGAGAGAAAACCGGTGCGCCATTCAGCAGGATTTTCAATCCCCGAATTGCTGAGCGCTTCTTTTGCAGCAACCAAACTTAATAAAGCAGTACGGCTTTTTGTTTTGGGCAGGCAGGCCAATTGTGCCAGCTCATCATTGCTGAGTTTTACTTCGGCTACCGGGAGGCGTTGTTTATGAACTGAATCAAGACAGGTCATGTGCCCGATGCCGGCACGGCCGTTCTCCAGGGCATCGAGGCATTGGGAGACGTTGTTACCTATCGCCGAAATGATCCCTGTACCGGCAATAAAAACGGGTTCACTCATTTATTTATGAATTCTGTACTTGATGTGCAGTAATGTATTCGGCCATGGTTCGCACCGTGCGGAATACTTTAGGCCCTTCATCCGCATTGCTGAGTTTTATCTTGTATTGCTGCTGCAATAAAACAATGAGCTCAAGCGCATCTATAGAGTCAAGACCAAGCCCCTCAACAAACAAAGGCTGATCATCTCCGATGTCTTCCGGTTTGATATCCTGCAGGTTCAATTGGGTAACGATCTGCGATTTAAGATCCGATATTAACTTATCCATTTTGTAACTGATATATTTTAGTAAGGTTTTCCATTGTAAAAGTAACAGAATCTTTGGTTTTGTCTTTCTCCACTAAAAAAAGGGCTGCTTTATAATTACCCTCCAGCCATTCAACCCATCCGCAGATACAAGCCTGCAAGATATTATTATTAACGAGACCGCTCACATATTGTTCAATAAATCCGGCGTTGAAGTCATCAAATATGAAAAAAGCATTTTCTCCCTTAAAGCCGTAACGAATGGATATTTCGCCAATGACAATATTAGGCAGGGTATAAACAAACAGGGCCGGGCTGGGAATGGTTTTTACGGTTTCATAATATTTGATGTCGGTATCCAGGCTCGAGCTGGCATTTGAAAGCACAATGCCCACTTCCTTTGCCGGGTATTTCTCTTTATCAAAACCATCCTGCAGCAATACTTCATTGGCCAGCCATCCCAGTTTGCCAATATTATCCATCTTGTAAAACCTGGGGTATTGCAAACCAAAATGCCGGTAGGCCGAAATAAGGAAGTCTGACGGTTCCAAAGCCCCGCCTTCAAAAACAGGCTGGCCGTTTTTAGTAACAATGCCTTTACTGATCACGCAGCTGGAGGTGATATATCTTTCTGTACTCAAAATTATTCCTTGTTTTCTGCCAGTACTTTTTCAAGGCTGATCAGTTTGGCCAATCTCGTCAGTGCCGTGTTGTGATTTTTTACATAGGGGTTATCGAGGTCCCATACATAACCGGCAAGCACCGAGCAGATCATATTTTTTATTTCAAGGTCGGGGTCCTCGGCGAAGAAAATAGTATCAAGCGTTCCGTCGTACCAGGCCATCACGTAAGAACGAAAGGTATTAACGCCCTGCATCATGGGCTGGGTATATTCTGTATCCCAGTCAACGGGTTCGCCTTTTAGTTTTTTGATCACCAGGTGTGCGGCCTTCTGGCTCGACACGGTTGCCAGTGTAACTCCCGATGAAAATACGGGGTCAAGAAATTCGGTTACATTTCCTGTGAGCACAAAACCATCTCCATAAAAACTGCTGGTTGTGGTTGACCATGATTCCAGTACCCTTGGGTCAAATTTAAATTCCACCCCCTTCATTCTTTCTTTCAGGTAAGGCTCCGAATCGATCAGCGCCCGGAGTTGTTCCTCATTGGTTCCGGAAACCTTATTAAAGAACCCCGGTTCGCCAACAAATCCAACGGATGTAATGCCGTTTGAAAAAGGGATCACCCATATCCATATTCCTTTATCGTGTACAATGATGGTGATGCGGTTTGGTTCGTCATCCATCGAACGCTTAACGTCATCCACATGCGTGAACAGTGTTTTGCGTGGAGGCAGGTTTGACGGCTTGTCCATGTTGAACAGTTTGGGGATCACCCTGCCGTAACCACTTCCGTCAACTATAAACCTTGCTTCTATCTGCGATTTGTTTCCATCCTTATCTTCTACGGTTGTTACAGAATCAGAACCATTGAACTGAATGCCGGTCACAGTTGTTTCATAGTTAACCGGTATCCCCATTTTTTCGCAGCAATCTGCCAGCGTTTGATCAAACTCACCCCGGGGCACCTGCCAGGTCCATGTCCACCCCTTTGTGAACTGGTCGGCAAAAAAGTAGTCGCACACTTTTCCCTCCTTAACAAACTTGGCCCCGAATTTTTCCTGGAATTTTTTTTCTTTCACCGCATCCAGGAACCCTGCTTCTTCCAGCGCTTCCATACACCGCGGCAGCAGGCTTTCGCCGATCACGAAGCGGGGGAATTTCATTTTCTCAACGATCTGAACACTAAAGCCTGCTTTTTTTATAATGGAAGCGGCCACAGTTCCTGAGGGGCCGGCACCTATTACCAGCACATCAACTTTTTCTGATTTCATGAGCGGTGTATTTTATTGTTTTCTTTTTTTGCATTTGAGTAAGGTTTGGCTTATCCCGATCCGGTCTGTTTGTTCCACCACGTCAAAGCCTGCGGCTGCAATACATTTAAGGAATACTTCGGCGCTGTACATCTGGCTGTTGCCGTTGGCCAGCACAGTAAAGTACAAAGATGTTTGCTGTAAGCAAAAGGAAGCCACTTCAAACCGCTGCCTGTCCCAGAAAGGTTCCAGTATGAATATGCAGCCATTTTCGTCCAGCGCCTGGTAACATCTTTTTAATACTGAAACGATCTGTTCTTCCGAAAAGCAATCCAGGAACTGACTCATCCAGATGGCATCAAAGCCTTTGGGGATAATGGTGGCTTCATCCAGGATGTTCGCCGATAAGAAAGAAACCCGGTCACCGAATCCCAGTGCTTCTGTTTTTTTCTTTGCCATATCCAGCTGGCCGGGCAGGTCCATCAGGGTAACGTGAACATCAGGGGAATACTTCAGTGAAGCAATGGCCCACTTGCCGGTATTGCCGCCAATATCAAGTATGTTTTTTACCCCGTTTTTATATACCATGGGCAGCACCCGTGGAAAAGCATCGTCGGAGAAGAAATGATCAAAGTTGAACCAGCTTTCCTGTACATGAGCAGGCAGTTTTGATAACGCTTCATAAATAGTTTTCCACTCACCGAATTCTTTCAGCCCCTCGGGCTTCCCGGTTTCAATACTTTTATCCAGGTAAAAAAGACCGCGGTAATTTACATCATGCACAAAATCCATATTCACTTTTGTCAGTTCATCGTGCAGGATAAAATGGCCGGTCTTGCCCAGGGTATATTTGCCGTCATTCACCAATACCAGCCCTGTACTCAGACCCGATTCAAGCAAAACCCTTACCCCGTAGTTCGAGAGTTTCAGTTTCTGCGCTATCTCTTCAATGGTAAGGCCTTTGTGACCGCTGTCTTCGATCAACGACAGTATTCCTGTATTACGCAATACCCTTGCTGCCTGGAATATTACCGGACCAAATGCGATCCACTGGGCTGTTTCTTTTGCATCAATTGCTGATTCTTTGTCTTTGGAGAAAAAATTCATATTATCCTGTCTGTTTTATTAAAAGTAATTATTCTTTACTGAAAAGAATGGCGGCATTACAACCTCCGAATCCGGATGCTGTTTTCAGGCAATGGGTCAGTTCATTTTTATATAAAGATGAACAAACATTCACCGGCTGTGTAACGCCCATCTTTGTATAACCCAATGTTGGTATCACGGTGTTTTTTTTAAGCGACTGGATGGAAATGACGGACTCTATGAGCCCGGCGGCGCCCAGGGTATGACCATAATACCCTTTTAAACTATTCACCGGAACGGATTGCAGGTTTGCCAGGTTGATGGCCTTGGCTTCCATCTCGTCGTTATAAACCGTAGCCGTTCCGTGTGCCGAAATGAAATCAACATCTTTTGCCGAAAGCCCGGCAGCATGCATCGTTCTTGTTATGGCTAGGTTCAGTTCTTCCCCGGTTCTGGAAGGACCCGAAATATGATTGGCGTCGTTGCTTACAGAACCCGCCACTGCTTTTACCCCTGATGAATATGCTTTGCCTGATGTAATGATCATACTGGCGGCGCCTTCTCCCAGGTTGATACCATCCCTGCCGGCGTCAAATGGTTTGCAGGGCAAAGAACTGATGGCCTGGAATGACTGAAAGCCCGACAACACAAACCGGGTGATAACATCGGCTCCTGCGATCACCGCATGATCATACTGACCGGAGCGTATAAGCCGTATGCCGGTTAAAATAGCAAGGATACCGGATATACAGGCATTGGATACAATGACCGGGGGATGTATAAAACCAAAATGCCCGGCAACCAGCCTGGCCGATGTATTCAATGAAATGCGTTTGTTCAGCCCGGAAGGAGGCGGTGCTGTTTCCAGCAGGCTGATATTTCCTTTGGTGGTTGAAATGATAAGCACCGTTCTTTTATCGGCAGCGCTTATGTTGCTTTTTGCCAGGACCCCGCCAACAGCAGCAATGAGCAGGTTTTCGAAACGGGTGTATTTGCCGCTTTCGGCGTCAACATTAAACACCGTGTTTTCTTCAAACAAAGAAGCATAAAACGGTTGAGCTGAAAAGGGAGAGCCCGTATGCAGTTTTATACCGGATATGTTTTGTGTAAGCCGTTCAAAATTATCTGCAGTGGTAGTTGCTACCGGGGAAATAATAGTATCGGCACTGATAAAGATATCTGTCATAGTTTTTTAACCCAGGTCGTGTTTCTTTTTCCAGTCTTCAAAAAAAGGAGGGTTAGATAATTGAAGCAGGGAATCGTCTTTGCTTAAAAAAACCTGTACAGAAGAACCCGTTGCCACCAGGTGGCCGGTTGCTGCATTGAACAGCCGGTAGGTGAATTTCATTTTAGCCGCTTCACAGGGAACATATATGGTTTCAACGATCACCCGGTCGCCGTAGCGCAGGGATTTTTTAAAATCACATTGAACATTCACCACCGGTATAACAAATCCCTGCTGGTACACATCCAGGTATTTAAGTCCGTGGGTTTCGCCAAAGGCTTCCCGTCCGTCTTCAAAATACCGTATGTAATGCCCGTGCCACACGATCCCCAGCGGATCGGCCTCGTTAAACCGTACCAGTATCTCTTTTTTGCAGCTTAGTTCTTTTGTCATAATTTTTTTTGATCAGCTGCCGTACTTGCTTTTCCAGGCCTTGTATTTTTTCTTTTCAATTTCCACTAAACTCTTTTTGATGATGGATACCCAGAAATTACGGAAGCCAAAACCGGCCGCCTCCTGTTCCATCCGTTCGGCCATCAATATTTTTTTTGATTTCATATCAATCAACACAACCCAAACCGATCCGTAACTTTTCTTCTCTTCTTTTTTCATGCCTTCCATAACAAATACCAGTCCAACGCCGTCTTTATCTTTTATGGCCAGTGCTTTTACTTCGGCGGCAATATCGGCTTCTGTTAAGCGGTTGAAGTCGGCTTCGCTGGCCGAGCTGATGTCTTTGGCATCAATCTTTTCATTCCGGGCAGTAACAGCCGAAATATCCGAGTTCACAAAACTACCCCGGCTGAAAGCGCCGGCTATGTCATAATTCTTGGGCATTTCATTTACCACCACTTCATTCATGCTGTTGTACAGGCGGCCCTTTATATCAGAAGGATTGGCTCCGGGGTCGTTAATAAGCCGGTTCTTATAATAATCAATGCCCAGGTAGGTTAATGCCATCCCCTTGTCGTTGAAAAAATCTTTTATTGTTTGTGCAGAAGCAATCGTGGTGCTGCCCAGGAACAAGGCAAGGGCAACGATCCGGTTGTGTTTTTTAAAAAGTTTCATAATCAGGAATCTTTAAGTTGATTAATAAATATTTTCATTTTGCACTGTACAATAGTTTCGTTGTTGCAGGTTATTTTTCCGGATATTAATGTTACATCAAAAATCTGGTTTTCTATGGTAATTTCTGTAATTAATTCGTCGCCGGTTTTGGGCAGGGAAAAGATCTCCAGGTTATTGATGGCACCGATATAGCCCACCTGTACCGGCCTGCTTTCGGCCTTTGAAACATAGCCTGCCCGGGCAGCAGCTGTTTGGGCGATGTTTTCCACCAGGCCGGGTTCTCTGAACAATCCGTCTTCTGTAAAAATATTATCTGCTTTTATCCTGAACCCGGTACTGAACCCCGTTTCGTTAAACGATAATGCTTTATCCACCATCACAAAGGGCGGCCGCTGCGGAATAAGGTCCTGTATGTTCTCAACGAGCATCATTGGTTAAAGTTAACCCCAGAAATTGTAATAGTTAAACCATTGTTCAGGGTATTGCTTTAGTTTTTGTTCCATTTCCTTTACAAAATCATTCAGCATCGTCTGCATCACTTCCTGCTTATCAATATGATCGTATTCTTTTATTTCGCTGGCAGATAAATGGTAGTGCAATTTGCTTTCTTTTACAGCAAATACAAATGAAACGGGTACTTTAAACTTCGCCGCCAGTAAAAAAGGGCCCATGGGAAATTTTGCAGGTTCGCCCAAAAGATCGGCCGTCATTGTTTTATTGCCTTCTATGAAACGGTCGGCATGCATGCAAACCAGTTCATTTTTTACAAAGGCGTCGCTGATGGCATAGATATGTGAAAGGTCTTTCCTGATCACGATGATGTTCACCTTCCGTTTTCCGGTAACGCTTTCGAGATACTGCTTTATCTTTTCATGCTCGCCATCGTAAAGCACAATATTGATCGGTGTTTCCAGCCGGGTGAATAAATGCCCGGCGATATCCCAGTTGCCGATATGGGCGCTGAGCAGGATGCCTCCTTTTTTAAGGGTGGCGATCTTCCGCAGGTTCTCTTCACCGTCAAAATCAAAACTGAATCTGTTTGGTATGCCACCCATCATCACCACTTTATCAATAAGGCCCTGGCCTAAGAGGAAATAGTTACTGTATATCTTAGCGGCAGAAGCAACCCGGCCATAACCCAGTTTATGCCGGTATAAACGATAGATATGCGCCGATGCTTTCCAGGAAAAAAGAAAGTAATACAAAACAACAAAACGCAACAGGAAATAAGCCGGCGAAATACCAAAGGATCTTAATACCCACACAAAAATGCGGTACCCGAGCGGAGTGCCTTTGGATTTTCCATGCCAGGAAGACATTATGCCATTTCTTTAGAATTCACCCGGGAGATAACGTAGTCGCAGAAGTCCTGGAAGGTGGCGATATTGGTAAAATCTTCGGGTTTTACCTTAAATGCGAAGTTGCTTTCGATAACCACCACCAGGTCGATATAATCCAGGCTGTCTAAGCCCAGTGTTTCTTTTAAATTGGCTTCGGGAACTAATTTGGCTGCATCCACTTCAAACTCCTCGATAAGGAATTCGTGAATCTTCTCAATAATTTCGGTATTCGTCATAGCAGTGTATTAAATCAGTTTTCGTACAATAAGTGATGAGTTTGTTCCTCCAAACCCAAAAGAGTTGGACAAAAATACAACTATATCTTTTTCAACCGCACTTTTTGCAATATTAAGCCGGGCCGAGTCCTCATCGGGGTTCTCAAAATTGATATTAGGCGCCACAAAGGAGTTTTGCATCATCAATAAGGAATATACGATCTCACTGGCGCCTGCCATCCAGCACTCGTGACCCGTCATCGATTTTGTTGAACTTACCAGGGGTTTATATTGTCCAAAAACCTCATCAATGGCCCTCGCTTCACTGGCATCGCCTGCCGGGGTAGATGTGGCATGTGCATTTATATAGTCGATTTCTTTTGCACTTAAGCCTGCGTCTTTCATGGCCATGTGCAGCGACCTTACCGGTCCTTCTACGGTTGGGTTTGAGATATGGGCGCCATTGGATGAAAAGCCATAACCGATCACTTCTCCCAATATCTTTGCACCTCTTTTTTGTGCCGATTCAAGACTTTCCAATATAACCGTGGCGGCACCTCCGCTGGGAATGAGTCCATCCCGGTCACGATCAAATGGACGGGATGCTTTTGCAGGATCCGATTCCCTTACCGAAAAAGCCGAAAGCGCATCAAATGTTCCCATAGAAAGATGATTGATCTCCTGGGCGCCCCCGCAGATGATACAATCCTGCAGGCCGGTTTTTATAAAATGATATCCCAGCCCGATGGAATGAGAACCACTGGCACAGGCGGCGCTGATGGTGAAGTTAATGCCCCGTAATTTAAAGATCGTGGCAAGGTTCATGGTTACGGTTGAGTTCATGGTTTGAAAAACAGCACCCGAACCAACCAGCATGGTATCTTTTTTTTCCCTGATCACATTGTCTGCTTCTATCACCGCTTTACCCGAACTGTCGTTGCCGTACAATATCCCTATTTCATTTGCCTGTATATAGTCAGCATCAATGCCCGCATTGGCCAATGCTTCAATGGTAGCTAAATAAGCATATTCACCCTGTTCGGGCAACATGATCCGTGCCCGCCGGTCCAGCTTTCCTTTCAGGTCGGGTTTATCTACATAGCCGGTAAGGCCGGAGCGGTAACCATAATCCTTACGCACCGGATCCAGGATGATGCCCGACCTTCCTTTATATAACGAGTCCCTTACCTCATCCAGGTTTTTTCCTATGCAGGAATAAATGCCCATACCGGTTATTACTACTCTATTCATAATTTTAAAAACCCTCCATCTGTAAGATCATTGAGTCATTAGGTCATTTAAAGCTTCTACTAATCAGCTGGCTCATTCAATGACTCAATGACTCAATGACTCAATGACTTAATGGCTAGTGTCTAAGAATACAATCCTCCATTAACCGAGATCACTTCACCCGTTATATATGCAGCGCCTTCGGATACTAAAAATCCAACGGTATGTGCTACTTCTTCGGGTAAACCAAAACGCCTCACCGGTATCATTGCCTTCAACTCATTCTCATTCAGGTCGGCCGTCATATCGCTTTTTATAAACCCGGGGGCCACCGCATTCACCGTAATTCCTTTTCTTCCTATTTCCTGGGCCAGCGCTTTGGTGGCACCGATCACACCTGCTTTTGCTGCAGAGTAGTTTGTTTGCCCCGGCAATCCTTTTAATCCGGAAAGCGAAACAATGTTTACGATCCTTCCTGCTTTTTTCTGCAGCATGCTGTTCACCACCAGGCGGGTAACATAAAAGAATCCACCGAGGCTGGTATCTATCACCCGGTCCCACTGTTCGTCTTTCATCCACATCATCAGGCCGTCTTCCCGTATGCCGGCATTGTTAACCAGCACTTCAATCGTTTTATCTGCATTCGTTTCCATCCATCCGCCCAATACGGCGAGTACCTGGTCTTTGTCCGCCACATCAAACTGTATGATCTCTCCGTTCACTCCTTTTTCCTTTACCAATGCCAGTGTTTGATTGGCTTCCGCTTCATTTGATTTATAATTCACCAATACATTATACCCCATCTCCGCCATCTTTAAACATATGGCCCTCCCTATTCCTCTTGATCCGCCTGTTACTAATGCAAATTTCATTTATATCTGTTTACCTTATCTGATCCGTTGCTGTATATATTTTGATGTGCCTTTATCCCTGCTAACACCTTACGATGTGATTTGTTCTTTCACTTTACCCAATTTGAAAGAAATTACCGGGTCGGATTTTTCGAAGTGACTTTTTATTCTTTCCAGGTCTTTGTACTTCGGTTTGTCTTCAATGAAAACAGGGAACAGTTTTCTTACTTCCGAATAAATATGATGTGTTTCGGCCGATAACCGGTCGGTGCATTTCATGTGATCGATGGCCTGCAGCACCGTCATCATCTGTATAGCCAGCACTTCAAAGGAATTATTCACCACCCGTCTTGTCATCAATGCGGCATTGCAACCCATGCTTACAATATCCTGGTTATCGTTGTTGTTGGGTATGCTGTGTACGTACATAGGGAACGACATGGTCTGGTTCTCGGCCACGGTAGAAGTGGCGGTGAACTGCATGCCCTGCATACCAAAATTAAAACCCAGTACGCCCAGGTTTACAAAGGGCGGAAATTTCTGGTTCAGTTTTTCATTCAGCAAATAGTTGAGCTGCCTTTCGGAAAGCATCGACAGTTTGGTGATGGCAATCTTCAGTTTATCCATCTCCAGCGAAACATAATCACCATGGAAATTACCGCCGTGAAAAATGTTCTGGTTCTCGTGGTCGATCACCGGGTTATCATTTACCGAGTTGATCTCATCCACCACTACTTTTTCTGATTGGCAGATGGTATCGTAAATGGGGCCCAGCACCTGTGTAACGCAACGCAGCGAATAATATTCCTGTACCTTATCCTGGAAAACCTCCTGGTCTAATTTCTCGGGGTTATATAAATGTTCCGAACGGTTGCGGATCATTTTGCTGTCTTTAAGTATATCACGAAGCTGGGAAGCGATCTTGTTCTGACCTTTATGATGCTTAACCACGTTTAGCTCATACGAATAGTGGTCGTCAAAGGCTTCCACCACTTCATTGATCATGGCCGAAAGCATCACCGACCATTCCAGCAGCTTTTGCGCCTGTATGATGTTGAGCATGCCAAGCCCCGTCATAGCCGAAGTGCCATTCAGGATAGCCAGTCCTTCACGGATATGAATGGTAAGCGGTTTTATTTTCAGCTTTGAAAACACTTCGGCAGTAGGGCGCACTTCGTCTTTATAGATCACTTCCCCTTCACCAATGAGTACAAGGCCCAGGTGAGCCAGTTGAACCAGGTCGCCGCTGGCGCCTACGCCACCGTGTTCAAAAATGCAGGGACTTACATTTTTATTGATAAGATCCCGGAGAAGTTCCACCGTTTCGGTATGAACACCGGAGAAGCCCTGCATGAGGCTGTTGAGCCGGGCCACCATTACCGCTTTAACCATTATGGGCGACATGAGGGTTCCGCACCCCGAACTGTGGCTGCGGATGAGGTTGTACTGAAGCTGGAGCATGTTCTCTTCGCTTACCTTGTACTGGGCCATGGGCCCAAAACCGGTATTGATTCCGTAAATGAGTTTATTGGAAGAGAAATTCTTTAAAAACCGGAAGTTTGTATCCACTTTTTCCAGTGCCCGGGTATCCAGAACAACCTCTTTTCCCTTAAAAAGTATGTCGGAAAAATCATCTAAAGAAAGGGCGCTGTCTCCTACATGTACCATGATCCGAATTTTATCTGCAATAACAGGTTTACGTGCTAAAAGGGTAAAAATATAATAAAGATTTCAAATTCAGGTTTTTTGCCTGAAGCCACTATGAAGTTATAAAAAGATGTTGCAACAAAATGGTGGGTATTGGGTATTTTTATTGCCGGAATTTTCAATACTTTTAATTAATTATCACCTAAAAACAACTTTGTATATGAAACGTTTAACCGGCTTATTGGCCATTTCTCTGATTGTTTTCGGTTCTCTTACAGCGAATGCCCAGCGGATAAAAACCACCAGCGGTAATGAGGACATTCTGAAAAACGAGACCGCCGTTAATATTGAATTTATTTATGATGGCCTGAGCGTAGGTAAGTACGACAAAGAAGCCGATTACATAAAAGCGAAAACAGATGAATACAACAAAAAAGAACCTGGGCGTGGCGACTCATGGGCCAAAAGCTGGGTAAGCGACAGGGAATCGAGGTTTGAGGTACGTTTTATAAATGAATTCCAGGACGCAACCGGTATGACCGTAAAGAAAGATGCAAAGTATACCCTGGTGTTCAAAACAACGTCTATTGAGCCAGGCTACAATATTGTTATCAGCCGGAAGAATGCAGAGATTGATGCAGTAGCCTGGATATCTGAAACAGCAGACAAGTCAAAAAAACTGGCCGAGTTTACCATTAACAATGCACCGGGCAGGATCTATGGCGGTTATGATTACGATACCGGAACAAGGATACAGGAAGCGTATGCTGTGTCTGGTAAAAGATTAGGTAAATACCTGAAATAAAGAAATTAACACAGTCAATATTGAATAAAGACTTCTTGTTATAGAGAAGTCTTTATTTTTGCCCATTATTAAAATAAAATTTAACCGATGAAAGCGATTAAAACATTCCTGCCCATTATTGTCCTTTTGTTTTCGGGCATTCATTCTTTTGCCCAGCAGGTAGACCTTACCCGGGGTGATCTCTCCATCTTAAAAGAAGAGAAAACCATCAACATCGAATTCACCTATGAAAAAATGACCGTCGGAGACGACGGCACTGAAGCGAATTATATAAAACGCAAAACACAGGAGAACAACGAAAAGGAAAAAGGAAGTGGTGAGATATGGGCAAGGAAATGGGAAGAAGACAAGAAACAAAAGTTTGAACCCAAATTCATACTTGGTTTTACCAATCTCAGCAAAATGACGGTGAGCAAAGACGCCAAATACACCCTTATCTTTAACACCCGGGCGCTGGAACCGGGTTACAGTGTGGGTGTTTCAAAAAGAAATGCGGGCATCGACGGAACCGTTACCATTGTGGAAACCGCCAACCCAACAAAAAAACTGGTGGTGCTTTCTGTAGAAAGACCCGGCGAAAATATGTTCCGGGGAGCTGCCTTTGATGCAGGCTCACGTATTGCCGATGCGTATTATTTATCCGGGCAAAAAGTTGGAAAGTTCATCAGGAAAGGCGGCGAATAAGTAATTCCCCGTTTATCATCTTTAATCAAAATAAATATTACATACCACTATGAAGCATTCGTTCTTTATTGCAGCACTACTAATGGCTGCTTCTTCTTTTGCGCAAAGCAAAAAATTCACGTTCAAACTGGGTTCCGAATATGAACTGCCCCGCAAATCGGAAGACCTTTCTTTTTTCGGCAACGATAAAGATGGTATCATCAACCTGGCGCTTAAAAAAGAAGAACTCACCATTGTGCGTTTTGATGCACAGACTTTGAGCCAGACAACAGAAAAAGTGATTGAACTGCCGGAGGCCACCAAAAACTTCAACAGCGAAGCCGTTACCAGTTTTGATAATCACAATTATTACTGGATGCACAGCGACTGGGATAAGGATTCCAAGATAGAGATGCTCTATTATGATAAGATAGATGTTGTTGCCGGTAAATTAACCAATACCAACACCAAGATGTTTGAGACCACAAAACTGAGCGGCGACCTGACCTCTACCGGTTTTTACCAGTTTAAGGTAGACAATAAGTACAAGTTCGATTACGATGCAGAACATAAAAAACTATTAGTGAGCTACCGCCTTTGGCCGGAAGAAAAAAACGACAAGATCAATTACGACCGGATTGGCCTGCAGGTATTTGATGAGAACATGAACAAACTCTGGGGCGGCGAATTCACCATGCCTTATACAGAACAGATCATGGACAACTCCGATTTTTCCATCGATGGCAATGGCAATGCCTATATGCTTGCCAAAGTGTATGATTCAGAAAAAAGAAGAGAAAAAGATAAAGAGACGGGCAAGCCCGGTTATCATTTTGAAGTGCTGAAATTTGTGAAAGGCAGTAAGAAGATCATCTCTGCAACGATCAACCTCGACGACTACTTTATCCGGGAAACATCCCTGATCGAAAATTTCAACCACGAAATGGTGATCGCCAGTACCTACAGCAAAAAATCCAAAGGAAGCGGAACCGATGGTATCTTTTTAGCCACCCTGGACCAGAATAATAAAGTGGTGAAATTCAAAAACGGTTATTACGAATTCCCGCTGGAAGACCTCCAGAAGTTTGAATCGGCAAGAACCAAACGGAAAATGGAGAAAAAAGATGATTACGAAGCTCCTTATTTAAAAGTAAGGAACATTGTGGTGGAAAGCGATGGTGGCATCCTCCTCGTACTGGAAGAATACTGGATCGATGTTACAAGAACCACCGACAGCAGGGGGCAGGTGAGAACAAGTGCCACTTTCCACTATGAAGATATCGTTGCTGGCAGGGTAAATGCAGATGGAAAATTCGACTGGCTGCGTAAAATACCAAAAAAGCAGCGGGGCAGCACATACAGTTATACCTATGCGATCAATTACAATTTACCCGGCACCATGGGCTTCAAACTCATCAGCGATGCAACGGGTTATTACTTTTTATACCTGGACAATAAAAAGAATATCGACATCCAGGAAGACGAAGTTCCAAAATACCACCAGGATGGCGCCGGTGGACAGGTAGTGGTTTCAAAACTGGACAGGGCCGGTGTGATCACCAACAAAGAAATTCTTTTTGATACAAGAGAGGAAGATGTAATGGTTTTTCCGGCTAAGTTCTCAAGAATAAACGGCAATCAATTTATCGGCAGGGCAAAGGTGAAGAAGAACCGTTACCAGCCTTTGTTGATAACGGTGAACTGATTTTTCAACGTCATGGCGAACGTAGTGAAGCCATCTCCCAAAAAGAAGATGGCTTCGTCGTACCTCCTCGCCATGACGTTTGCTTTTTAATTCCTTCGGTCAATAAACTTGATCGCCTTCCTGCTTCCTTCGGGGAACTGTATCTTCTGCATATCTTCTTTAGATACATATTGTACGTGCGGACTCACCCGAAGCCGGGCCTGTAAATAAGAACGGATCTTACGGTCGCATTCTTCCGAATCATTTACCGGCAACAGGTGAAGTTTCACTTCATCGGTTCCTATCTCGTTGGAATATACTTCGGCAACAAAATCACGCACTTCTTCCATTTCATTCAGCAGGTCGAATAAGGAAGGCGGGTATAAAGTGGTTCCTTTGAATTTGATCATTTGTTTTTTTCTTCCCACCACCGGAGACAGTCGTAAAGTATTGCGGCCGCATTTGCAGGGCTTATCATCATACACACAGATATCGCCTGTTTTGTAACGAAGCAGCGGCATGCCTTCTACACCCAATGTAGTGATGGTTACTTCGCCCGGCTGACCGGCGGCAACCGGCTTATTCATTTCATCCAGCAGCTCCACGATCAGCAGTTCGGGCTGAAGATGCCCGCCCCGGCATTCGCTGCATTCGGTAAAAGCCGTTTGCATTTCGGTGGAAGCATAGGTAGAGAATAATTTTATATTCCAGGATTCGGTGATGCGCCTGCCCAGGGTGTTCAGTGAAAAATCGGTATTGCGTATATTTTCGCCGATGCAGATCGCTTTCTTAACAGAAGAAGCATTGATATCGATCTTATGCTCACTGGCAAACTGTATCAGCTTAAGTATAAAAGACGGAACGGCAACAATGGCCGTTGGCTTCAGCCGCTGAATGGTTTCCCATTGCAGCGAGGGAACACCGGGGCCCAACCGGATGATGCCGGCTCCTAATTTTCTTATTCCTGAATAATAAGCCATGCCCGCCATGAACTGCCGGTCGAGCGTAAGCATTAACTGGTAAATATCTTCTGCAGAACCTTCGGCGCTGATGAAAGAAGAATATTCATTGTAGGTAAGCCGGTCCAGGTCATTTTCGGTAAGTGCAATGGTTACCGGGCTGCCCAATGTTCCGGAAGTGGAACTGTATTCAATGATCCGGTTCTTAGGTACACATAAAAAATCATTGTTGCGCTGCTGCAGGTCTTCCTTTACGGTAACGGGAATTCCCAATAGATCTTCCACCGTTTTAATACCCTTTACATTGAACTTTGCCTGTGTAAACAACTCCCGGTAAAACGGGGAGTTCTCATTCAGGTAGGCAACGGCTTCCTGCAGTTTTTTTTCCTGTATGGCCCTTATCTGTTCCCTGCTTTTAAAAGCAGCATCCGGTGAGTATGTCATATAGCTTCAATTATTACCATGGCACATGCCATTGTTTTAAGATGAGAGAGTGAAACAAATATCTTCCCGGCTTTCATTTCTGCAACGGTATTGGCGGTTATGCCGAGAAAACGAAGCTCCGGTTTTCCTTCGTCGTCATTATAAATTTCTATTTCGTTGAACGCTGTTCCGCTGCGCCAGCCGGTACCGATCGCTTTTAAGAATGCTTCCTTGGCGGCAAAACGGGCGGCATAGTGTTCGTACTTATTTGTCTTTGTTTCACAATATATTATTTCTGCCGGCGAAAACACCAGTTCTTTAAAGCCGGCTTTCTTTTCCATCTTCTCAGCCACTCTTTCCACTTCTATTAAATCTGTTCCGATGCCCAGTATCATGTTATCGTTTTACTTTTTAAATCGGGCTAAAGCCCTGTATACATCTGTGCTTTATTTGCCCTGGCCTTAAGGCCGGGGCAACGGATCCGGTTTAGAACAGGGCTTTAACCCCCTATCAATGGTTTACTATTCAGTTTTATTGATCTTTTTTATCTGTTCCCTCACATGATCTTCTTCTTTCTTTGTTGCAATCACTTTTGTCAATGCAAGCTGGTAATTCTTTAGTGCCTCTGCATATTTTTTTTTCTTATAGAGATAATCTCCTGCCAGCACATAGGCATTATAAAATTCCGGGTTACTGGCTACCAAACTATCTGTGTTCACCTCTCCGCCATCCATGATCCGTTGTTTCAGGTTCCGGAATACCACGAAGTTTTTATAACCAGGCGTTAATAAGAACGAGTCGGCTGCAATGGCAAGACTGCTGTCTGAGATCTCTCTATCTTCTTTCATTCCCTTCAACGCAAATACTTTATTGAGGTCGTAGGCCACATAGCCTCCCAGTTGCCAGGGCGAAGTGGAAACCCAAACTAATAATTTTTTTGGTTCAAACACAATGGAATGATGGGCAATTAACTGGTTGATGGCTTTTTCATTTCCCATGCCTATATTGGCATTGTTCAATCCTTTCTGGTCACGCAGGATATTGATGGTCTTCTGTACGGTGTTCTTCCCGTTTGCATTCAGCAGTTCCATCATCCGTTTATACCGGTAAGAGGAAGCGCTTTCATTCTCCTGCTCCATATTCATCTTTGTTTTTGCCAGTCCATTGCTTTGAAAATGATTGGTGCAAACGATGAAATCTTTTTGCGGATCGTACACATCCAGGTCGTCTGGTGTTTTTTCAATGATCACCGCTTTATTATCAGCAGCCGATGCAACCAAAAAAGATTCCGACACAAACATCTTTCTCGACCGGGCAATGGCGATCGCTTCTTTGATATTCTTTGCGTATTGCAGTATCTCTTTTGTTACCAGCGATACCGGTGTGGCCGAACCCGTAGGCAGGCTCGATTTAGCTGCATTAATGGTAACCGATACGCCCTGGTCATTCATGCCAGACACTGCGCCGGTAAAACCGCCCCAGGTAACCGTCATAAATTTATGCCCCTGCTTGGGATTGAAAAAAGCAACGATCTTATCTTCGGCAAATTTATCGCCCACATAAAAATCAAAATTGCGGCCGATGATCATGGTACTGTCGGCCGACAAAGCGCCCCAGGTTCCGAACGAAGTACAACCCACCATGGCCAGGTTCTGCACGGCATGACCAATATCGTGTGCGGCATGATAATTTAATATGCGCTGGTAATTACTGCCGAGGTATTTATAATTGGGGGAAGCAGATTCAGACACCCCATAAATTTCTTCCTTGTATTCGTCCGAAATATTTTTATCGAGGTTGCGGTTAAAAAAACCGATCAGGTATTTTAAAAAACTGCGTTTGAATTTTGAGGGGATCATCTTTTCGATCTGTTCGGCAAAATGATCTTCCTGCCTTACCACCAGTTCTTCGGTGAGTTTGCCATTAACAACGCCCCGTTCAAACGCATCTCCTTCTACATATAACTCATACAGTCCGCTCTTGCTATGGCGGAACCAATCGTCTTTGATAGTGTAAAAGCCATTACCGTGATCGGTACGCTGCAGTTGCAGGCTGCTGCTGTCGGCAATCTTCGGCGGATCTACTTTTGATACCTGTACTATATATATCGCTCCAATAACCAGCAGCAATAAGATCGCTCCCAATACATAAAGGACCCTTCTCCAGAATTTCTTTCTTTTAAGCATTTCTAATTTTTTCAATAATGTCTTCATTTCCCAGCAGGGCAATACAGGTAACCAGTCCGCTCATGCTGGCGCCCAGCACCCCATGTAAATTAAGGTTTTGCCCGGTGAGATACAGGTTGGGTATCTTGGTTCGGGGAGAGATGAATGTTTTTAACGGGTTGCGGTAGTCTTTTGCAATACCATACATGGAGCCATCGTCGTTGCCGATATAATCCCGGTACGATAAAGGCGTGGCCGTGTAATATGACTTTATAGCATCTTTTATCCTCGGAAATTTTTCCTGCACCAGGTCGATCAGTATTTCTGCCTTTCTTTTTTTGAATTCCTCATAATCACTCCCACGGTCAACTTCATTGGCCACGGTATTGAATGTATCGGCCCATTGCTTCACTTCGTCAAAACGCATATAGGCTAAAATGGTCATCGACTCAGCATATATATCCGATTTTGATGAGGCAGAAAAGAAGAGGGAGTAGCATAGCGGCCAGTTCTCTTCCGTGTGATTGGCCATATTCCAGATATGCCCGTCTTTGTGATAATAGTAGTTGTTCTTTATATAGGGGAAAGCGTCTTTTTTAAACACGATATTTACAATGAATGAAGAAATGGTATTCTCCAGTTCTTTTACCCGGCTGCGGTAAGCCGGTTTGATCAGGCTGGTCTCGGTCATCTCCAGCGTTCGTACCGGGTGCATATTGCTGATGAAGATATCCGCATGCAGTTGCGATCCGTTGGCAAGCTCTACCGCCGTTGCCCTTCCATCTTCCACCACGATCCGCTTTACTTCGGTATTACGCCGTATATCGCCTCCATGCTGACGAATGTTCTGTACCATGTATTTGCCGATGGCCGAACCGCCGTCGATACACTTCCACGAACTTTCAATATAACTGTTCAGGATCATGGCATGAACATAGAACGGCGTTTTATTGCCCTGCAGTACATACAGCATACTATTCCCCACCAGCACCGCCTGCAGTTTTTTATTTGTGGTGATGGATTCAATAAATGTTTTGGTGTCAATTTCCAGCACCGTTGTTTTTTCATTTACATTGCCGCCCGAACGCAAATTGTATAAAGGAAATTTACTGCACACTTCTTTGATCTTATCGCAATAGACCCGCAATGCTTTTTCTTCGCCAGGAAAATCCTTCAGCAGGTGCTGAATAAAGTTTTCGTAGCCCTGGGCAAACACGTATTCTTTATCGTCGTTCTCCACAATGATCTTGTCAAAAACATCCTCGTCCATTTTCTGCAGTTTCAGCTTATCCATTAATCCCAGGTATTTGAACACCTGGTAAAGATTTTGCCCTTTGCCCAGCCCGCCGAGGTAATGCACCCCGGAATCAAAGATCACTTTATCCCGCACATAGGTTTGCAGGCTGCCGCCTACCTGCCTGTTCTTTTCCAGCACGCAGACTTTATACCCCTCCCTGCCCAGTACATCAGCACAAATGAGGCCACCCATACCGCTGCCGATTATTATTATGTCGAATTCTTTTTTCACGCTGCTTTTTTATGCTGGAAGTTTTTTTGGTCTTAAGGATGTGTTATTATATTGTTGAATGTTGTTGAAGATCGTTGAATGTTGTTGAACCCCTTAAACTATTTTCAACAACATTCAACCATTAACCTACCCCTTCTCTAAAATAAATATCGTATTCGATGTAAGTTTTGAATCGGGCATCTCTTCACAACGCATGTTTTTTTCTGCTGCAATACTCCGTATCATCTTACCCGAAAAAAAACACAATCCGCTGTCTTTTGTTTTATTGAAACTCAAAACCCGGGTGGAAAAGAATTCCGTGAGTTTTGTTTTCGAATGTTTTTGCTTTTTATCTGCATCGCCATCCCGGATAATGATCTTTCCGCCAGGGTTAAGGTTCCCGATGCATCTTTCAAGCACCTGCTGTTGCTCACCGGGTTGCAGGTAGTGCAGCATATCTGCCAGAATGATGGCATCGTATTTTTCAAAAGCAAAACCCATTATATCGCTGTGCACAAAATTAATATTATCTGTTTTGCTGAAGCAATGGTTGGCCGTGTCAATCTTTTCTTCGTCATAGTCAATTCCTGTGATCGTTCTTTGTGCCGAGGTAAAGGAAAGCATGTATGACATGAATCCATAGCCGCAACCAATGTCCAGTATCTTTCCCTGTTCCGGCACCAGTTGGTGAAA
>DAOQRQ010000004.1:0-27529 GCA_035355815.1 Ferruginibacter sp.
GAACCAGGCTCATTCCGGGCCAGGCCGGTACAAAAAACAAGCAAGATCACGTACAGCTATTTTCATAAAGTGAAGGAAAAACAACCGGCCCGGGCGGTGTATGCAAAACCCTATGCTGTTTTAACACCGGCATCCTGTAATGTGATAAGCGCCAACTTCTATACCAGCCATTTTGGATTCTTTTGTAAACAGGAGTTACAATTTGAGAAAGCAACAAAGATACCGTTGCGCTTCAGGTTGGGTTCTTTGCAGTATAATGATTACCTGGAACGGAAGCCGAATGCGGTAAACCCGTTCTGACAGGGGAAATATTTTTTATGCCATTTGTTTTTGAGCGCTCAGTACTTTCCTGATCACCGTTACCATTTGTTCTCCTTTTGTCTTCAGTTGCTCTTCTGTCCATGCTAAGCCAATTGCGGTAGAAACACAGCGGCCCATAATGGCATCGCTGGCGCTGAAATCTTTAGTGGCATGATGCATAACAGCTGCTTTCAGATCGGGATTCAGGGCATTTAGTGTAACAGCATTTTTCAGGTGATCCCATTTGCGGATATAATGCCAGTTATTATCGAACCAGTAAAAATTACCGGCTGCAATATTCTGTGCTTTCATTTCTGCCACCACGGCCCTTGTTATTTCTTCTGTAGGAAGAAACCAGCTTAAAAAAGTACAGCTGTCGCCTGTTTCATCCGGTATTCTCCGGAAGGAAATTTCCGGGATAGCAGAAAGTATATTTTTTAATACAGCGTGATTTTTTTTCTGGATGGATAAAAAACTATCAAGTTTCCTGATCTGTGCCAGGCCAACGGCAGCGTGCAGTTCACTTATCCTGAAATTATACCCGATGAAAGGATGAAGATCAGCTCCACGGTCAACGCCTTTATGGTCATGACCGTGATCGGTATAGCCATCACTGCTTATATATACATCCTCCCGGTTGGTCATTACAACTCCGCCTTCGGCGCAGGTAATGGTTTTTACAAAATCAAAACTGAAGGTGCCGGCATCGCCAATGGTACCCAGTTTCTTTCCTTTATAGGTTGCGCCAATGCTCTGGCAGGCGTCTTCCAGCAGAACCAGTTTATGTTCTTTGCAAATGGATTGCAGGGCATCCATATCGGCCATGCTGCCGCACATGTGTACGGGCATTATGCATTTTGTTTTTGACGTGATGGCGTTACGAACTGCTTCAGGATTCAGGGTCAGGGTATCATCCACATCTACAAAAACCGGAACAGCGCCTACACTCAATACGGCCTCAAAACTGGCAACAAAAGTGAAAGAAGGTAATATTACTTCATCGCCATAACCAATACCCAATGCACTCATAGCAGTGGTTAATGCCGCGGTACCGCTGCTTACCAGTTGAGCATGTCTGCATCCAAAGGTTTTACAAATGGCTTCTTCCAGCTCTTTGGCTTTCCAGATACCTTTGCGGGGGCCATCAAAGCCATAGCGCATTAAAATTCCTGTTTCTAAAACATCGTTTACTTCTTTGCGTTCTGCATCGCTCCAGAATTCGTAACCAGGCATAAAATATAATTAAGAATTAAAAATGATCAATTAAGCATTACAAAGGTAGATAAAATGCCGGCGGATTAAAAGCCACAAATCATTCCCTGCTGCTGTTTATCCAGTTCATTTCGGGCGTTTTAACCGGCTCTTTAAAATATTCCAGGCGCAAGCTATCGCTCCAGCCATTGGGATTATTATTGAAAGACCTGCTGCTAAAGAAGATCATTCCCTGGATATTGGGGGTGTTGCGCAAGGCTTCTATCTGCCTGGGTAATTGTGTAATGTCTTTCCAGGCAGCATTGCTGTTTGCCCGGTAAACACCCAGCCCGATATAGCAATTCCTTCCATACGTATGTTTGCTCCACCAGTCGAGCAGTATTTCATAGGGCGCCGCTTTATGGCCAAACTCCCAATAAAGCTGGGGGGCTACATAGTCTATCCAGCCGTTTCTAAGCCATAATAAGATATCGGCGTACAGGTCGTCGTAATTTGTCTGGCCGGCCTTGGTCTTGCTGCCTTCGGGGTCCTTATCATCATTACGCCATACACCAAACGGACTGATCCCGAACTGGCATTTTGGATTTGCTTTTTTTATGGTGGTGCTCAACATCAATATAATGGAATCAACATTGCTTCTTCTCCAGTCTTCTTTATTCATGCCATTTCCATAGCGCAGGTAGTTTGCATTGTCTGGAAATTCTTTTCCGGCAATCCGGTAGGGATAGAAGTAATCATCGAAGTGAACGGCGTCCACCGCATAGCGGCTAACCACATCCTTTACCACATTGGTTACAAATTGCTGCGCTTCTTTGTTACCGGGATCAAAATATCTTTTATCGCCGTAGGTAAGAAACCATTCGGGATGAACCCTGCTGATATGAGTTGCTGCAATGGACGACTTACCGATATTGAAAACAGCCCTGTATGGATTCATCCAGGCATGAAATTCCATTCCCCGTTTATGGGTTTCGCTGATCATAAATTCAAGGGGGTCGTAATAAGGCATGGGCGGACGGCCCTGTGTGCCGGTAAGAAACTCACTCCAGGGTTCGTATTGCGATGGATAGAAAGCGTCGGTAACGGGGCGTATCTGAACGATCATTGCATTCATGCCGTTGCGCTGGTGCATGTCGAGCAATTTTATGAATTCAACTTTCTGCGAATCGGAATTAAAATTACCCCTGGATGGCCAGTCGATATTATCTACGGTAGCCACCCACACTCCCCGGAATTCGGGCTTTGCCTGGGCAGAAGAATAAACAGGCAACAGGCAGCAGGGAAGAAGCAAAAAGGAAAGAAAGAAAAATTTCATGTGTTGTAATTAGGTTATTGGCGGATCTTATCTAATAATTTATTTAACTGGCCGGCCTCGGTTTCAGAAAGATTGCCGAATATAGAATCCATTTCTTTTTCGTGGCCGTCTATCTTTTCTAACAGCTTTTTTCCTTTTGTTGTTATACTCACATCCACCAGCCGCTTGTCGTTTTTGCAGGTATTCTTTTGCGCAAGTCCTTTCAACACCAGCCGGTCAACAATGCGGCTGGTATCGCTCATCTTATCCAGCATGCGTTCCCTTATCTGTAAGGTGGATATGGGGGTACCGGCTCCCCGCAGGATGCGGAGGATATTGAACTGTTGCCCGGTGATACCTTCTCTTTCAAAAAACCCCTTCATCTTTTCATTTAACCAGTTGTAGGTATAAATGAGATTGATGGCGGCTTTTTGATAATCGTTGCGGAACGATTGCTGGTTAATGTCTTTCTCAATTCCCATAAATAAATTGTATTAATACAACAACCGGTCTCTTGTCAGGACTCAACCGGTTTGCCAAATTCATTCATATAGATCTTTACCAGGATAATAAAATAACTGATCAGCAGCGGCCCGAAGATAACTCCCCAGAAACCGAAAAGGCCTAATCCAACGATCACGCCGAATATGGTTATCAAGGGATGCACATCCATGAATTTCCTAAGCAGCGTAAGCCGTACCACATAATCAATATTGGAAATAAGAACCACGGCATATATCAATAATCCTGCACCATAACCATTTTGGCCGGTGGCGAATAAATAAACCGTTAAAGGTATCCAGATGACGGCGCTGCCAACGATGGGTACCATAGAAAACACGCCGGTTAAAAATCCCCACAAACCAAAGTCCTTCACGCCAAAGATCCAGTAGCCGATAGTGGCTATAATGCCCTGTATGATGGCCAGCACCGGGATGCCGATGGCGTTTGCCCGGATCATGCTGCGGGTTTCACGACTGAGCATGTCTACGTTCTCTTCTTTTAAGGGAATAAACCGGTCGAGGAATTTTTCCACCACCCGGCCGTTCATCAGTAAAAAATAAAGCAGGAAGAACATGATGGCAAAATTACTGAGAATAGCGGCAGAACTGTTGATCAATGAAGGAATAATGGTGGCTGCCTGTTTTTGAAATGTTAAAATATTCTCGTCGGTCATTAACTGAAAGCCCGAAAGGTCATAGATCTTCTGCCCCACGATCTTTGCGTCGGCTATCAATTCTGCCTGGTTGGCCAGCACACCTGAAATTTGTTTTGAAAGCAGGCGTATGGAAAAATAAACCGGAAATGCGATCACCAGCAAACTGGCCAGTATGAATAACAATGCCGTACCCGTTTTTTTCCATTGCTTTTTAATGGTGAGGTAGAAATAAGTTTCCCGAAGCAGGATATACAAGGTGATGGCTCCCAAAAAACCAGGTAAGAAAATGAAGAGCTGCTGCAACAAAAGCACAGCGAGCAATACGATCACTAAAAGTAAAATTACCTGGCGAAGGCGGTTGTTGAATGTTGAAGGCATAATTATGAAAATGCAAATGTCAGCATTTTAATCTTTCCAAACCGAAACGCCTTCGCTGCAATTGGCGCAGATATCGATATTTTTCCGGCTTTTCATCAGTTCGGCCCTGAACTGCCTGTAATTATCGTTATGCCAGATCTCTTTGAAGGATTGCATTTTTAAATTACCCAGCTGGTGAGTGGCGTCTTTATCAAAGCAACAGGGAACCACCAGGCCATCCCAGGTGATCACATTGGCGTGCTGCAGTTTCCAGCAGCGGTTGGCTAACTTGTTCTTTGCCGAATAACTGCCATCGGCATTCTTTTTATACCGGCTGAACTTGTCAATGGTTGGTATCAGATTATTGGGGTCGGTCTCATATTCGTATACCTGTGCCGTTTTGAAACGAACTTCATCCACACCCACTTCCTTTGCCAGCCGTTTAATATCTTCTACCTGGTGCTCATTTGGTTTAACAACAAGAAACTGGAAGAATACAAAGGGCGTTTTGCTTTTCAGTTCTTTCTTCCACTTCATGATATTTTTTGCTCCCTGCAACACTTTCTCGAGGTTGCCGCCCACCCGGTATTGTTCATACACGTCCTGTGTGGTGCCGTCGATGGAAATGATCAACCGGTCTAACCCGCTTTCCACGGTTTTCTTTGCCACTTCGTCGGTAAGGTAATGGGCGTTGGTGGATGTGGCCGTGTATATCTTTTTATCGCTGGCGTATTTCACCATCTCCAGGAAATCGGGATTCAGGTAAGGCTCGCCCTGGAAATAAAAGATTAGGTAAAGAAGTTCCTTATGAATTTCATCAATGGTTCTTTTAAAAAAATCATTCTTCAGCATGCCGGTTGGCCGGGTAAACTGCCGCAGGCCGCTGGGGCATTCAGGGCAACGCAGGTTGCAGCTGGTGGTTGGTTCAAAGGAAACAGAAACCGGGTAGCCCCATTGCACAGGCTTGTTAAGCAACCGGCTGGCATAAAAACTACTGAGCACTTTAATGCCGTTTGTAAAACGCCGGAAAGTAAGTTTGCTTAATAAATTGGTACTGTCGTTCCAGTTGAATCGGGGCATAGGCAAAGGTAAGCCGAATAGCAGTTATTTACCCGAAGGCCTTACACATAAGAAAAGGCCGGCTTATTTCAGGTTATATGCTTCATCAAGCGATGCAGCGATGTTCTCTTCCAGGTCATCAAGCTGGATCTTAGCCGGGGTAAAGTTCAGGCTGTTACCGGTAAACTTATCGTAGTTATGAAAGAGTACATTTAGTGTAATGAAGTTCATTACGTAGGCCCTTGTTTCGGAAGGCAGGTAATTTTTTATATCCCAGAAATCGGGATCACTCTTCCCGGTCTTCTTCATGGCTTCCCAAACATTACCCACACCGCAATTATAACTGGCCACCATCAGCAACAGGTCGTTATTAAGGTTGCGGCTACGGTCTCTTAAATACCGGGCAGCAGCGTGTGTAGATTTATTGAAGTTCTTACGGTCGTCTCTTCCTCCTGCTTTTTTTACCAGTACCTTTTTAACGACCTTCCCTTTTTTTGTACGGATTATTTTTATTGAACCGCTGTGGCGGGGAACGTATTTTAAACCATACTCTTTTGCCACATCATCCATAAACTGCCAGTAACCTACGGCCCCGGCTCTTGAAACAGCATTGGCGTTAAAAGCGCTTTCCAGCGCCATCAGCATTTTCAATTCATCGGGCAGATCATACTTTTTAAGAATGGCGCTTACTTTTGGAAAATATTTTTTACCCCTGTTATAGGTACGGATCACATAAGCTCTGCGGTTCTCTGAAAATTTTTCGATGTATTCCAGCGCTTCATCTTCATTGCCTGTAAGTACTTCAGGAAAAACAACATTCGATTCTTCTGTGGCAACAACAGCCGCTTCTTTTTTATCAACCGTTGCAGGAATTGTTTTCTTAGAAGTATCGGTCACCGGGTATGCCGCAGCCATTCCAGCGATACCCAAAGTAAAAAGCAGTATCAAAATTGACTTTGATACTGCTGTAATTTTTTCGTTTTCTTTACTTGAACGGATGTTTACATTCATAGAGGTAGGCAATTAAAAACGGACTTTTGATAAAACGGGTATCGGGCTCCCTTATTGCCCTTTGACAAAAAATTAGGAACTTCATTCAAGTAGTACTGTTCAGACATTCAATAATAGTTGCATATGCGTATTTTTTCTATCGTGTTTTTACTGGCCTGGTTTAATACACAGGCTCAATTGAAGGAAAATAATAATACCCCGGCAGAGGGAATTGCCCTGCAGGAGAAGAAACATTATGAAGGATTGAATATCATCAATGGCACACTGGCCTCCACCAACTTTGATGTTAAATATTACCGCTGTGAATGGGAAGTGGACCCGGCTGTTTATTATATCAGCGGAAAAGTGACCGTATATTTTGTCATTACTTCTGCCGGAAATTCTATTTCGTTTGATTTGATGAACAGCATGAACGTGGATAGTGTGAAGCAACGGAATGTTATACTTACAAAAACGCATACCAACGATCTGCTGCAGGTGAACTTTTCAACCCCGATAAATACAGGTGTGCTGGATTCGGTAACCATCTTTTATAAAGGCCTGCCTGCCAATACTGGCTTCGGATCCTTTGTTCAAACCACTCATGGCGCTGTTCCGGTGATATGGACATTGAGTGAACCGTATGGCAGTCGTGACTGGTGGCCCTGCAAGAACGGGCTGGATGATAAGGCCGATTCCATTGATGTACTCATTACAAACCCCGCTGCCTATAAAGCGGCATCCAATGGTTTGTTGCAAAGTGAAACATTGATTGCAGGCGGCAAGAAGCTCACTTACTGGAAACATCGCTACCCCATTGCCACTTACCTGGTTTGTTTGGCCGTAACCAATTATTCGGTATTCAGTAATTCCGTTCAGTTAGGTGCTGTTAACCTGCCGATGCAAACCTATTGCTACCCCGAAAGCCTGGTTTCTTTTCAGAACGGTACGCAGAATGTACTGGATGCCATTAAATATTACCACGGCATATTTGGTGATTATCCTTTCATCAAAGAAAAATACGGGCATGTGCAGTTTAGCTGGGGCGGAGGTATGGAGCACCAGACGGCGAGCTTTATGGTATCGGTTGACGAGGGATTATCTGCACATGAACTGGGCCATCAATGGTTCGGCGATAAGATCACCTGCGCTTCCTGGGAAGACATCTGGCTCAACGAAGGGTTTGCCACGCATCTTGCGGCCATGTATATGGAGAATAAATATCCTGCTACCGCCATCGCCAACCGTAAGGCCGTTGTGAACAATATTACTTCTGCAACGGGCGGTTCGGTTAAGGTAGATGATACCACCAATGTAGGGAGGATATTCAGCGGCAGGCTGAGTTATAACAAAGGATCTCATTTAATATATATGCTGCGCTGGAAACTGGGCGACGAAGTTTTTTTCCGGGCCATACGCCGGTACCAGAATGATCCGAAACTGGTTTATGGATTTGCCAAAACAGCCGACCTGAAAAGAAACCTGGAAGAAGAAAGCGGTGTTGATCTTACTAAGTTCTTCAAAGACTGGTTCGAAGGACAGGGTTATCCAAGCTATAAAGTAGAATGGTCGCAGATAGGCAGCAGTTATGTGAAAATAAAGATGGCACAGGTTACGTCGCATGCTTCGGTAAGTTTCTTTGACCTGCCCGTTGCCTTAAAATTCAAAAATGCCACACAGGAAAAAACGATCGTGGTGGATAACAAAACGAACAACGAAGTATTTATCCGCAACATCGGCTTTATACCCGATACTGTTTTAATTGACCCCGATTACTGGCTTATAACCAGGAACAACACATCCAAAAAGATAACGGAAACCATAACAGGCCCGGGAACCGTACAGGTGTTTCCAAACCCGGTGGGCAACCAATTCCATATTTACCTGAGTAATATTGCTGCTGCGGAAGCGGCCATCCGGATATACAATGCAGCCGGCCAGTTGTTGTACAATAAAACAATTTCTTTATTTAACGGGTCAGAGTTTGTTGAAATGCCGTCTGCATATCTTGCTTCCGGTGTATATTTCTTAAAGATCACCGCCGGAAAGGAATTTAAATTTGTAAAGAAACTTTTGAAATAAGTTTGTTTTCAACCGCCATTCAATGAAACAAAGCACCGGCAGCAGGATCAGTTTTTGGGGTATCTGCATTTTCGTTGTGCTGTATTTTGTTTCCGCCAGCTTTTATCCCGGCGGCTCACAGGCAGATAGAACGGTTAAAGGATTCAGTTGGGTTAATAATTTCTGGTGCGATCTTTTAGACGTGCAGGCCAAGAATGGCCAATACAATACTGCCCGTCCCATTGCCGTAAGCTCCTGGCTGGTACTTTGTTTTTCCATTATGATCTTCTGGTATTTTTTGCCGTCCATGTTACTGGTAACTGACCTTGTAAAAAAAACGATCCGGTTTTGCGGTGTAGCGGCCATGCTGGTATCAACCCTGCTGTTTACCGAATTACACGATGTGGTCATTCATGCTGCAGGCCTGCTGGGCCTTATTGCCATTTGCGGAACGTTTGCCGGCTTTTATAAAAGCGGGTATCACCGTTTTTTCTATACCGGCCTTTTTTGCCTGGCATTGATGTGCCTGAACTACTTTATCATGGTAAGCAATACATTCACTACTTACCTCCCGGTGGTCCAAAAGATCACATTTGCTGTTGTGCTGGTCTCCATATTCTTTGTTAACCGGGAGTTATACCGGTCGGCGCAGGAACAAGCCAATTGAATCTTTATTAAAACTTTAGCAGGCCGGTAAAATTTCTTTTCTGCAAATTTGCGTTCTAATATTTCCTGGTTGGCAAAAAAGAAACGATCCATTCTTACGGTTATTTTAATCCCCGCTCTGTTGCTTGCCATAGCGGCAGCTGCCATCTATTATATAGCGAACGTGGTTAACAGGCCAAAATTTGTGCGCTACCCTGCTTTCGAGATCGATCTTCCAGTTAATTACAGTATTCATGGAATTGATGTAAGCCGCTACCAGCGAAACATTGATTGGGAAGCGGTAAAAGCCATGCAGGATAAGCAAGTGAAGATCGGCTTTGCGTTCATCAAAGCCACAGAAGGGCTGGGAAGGGTAGATAATAGCTTCCGTCAAAACTGGTTCAGGGCCAAAGAAGCAGCCATGCCAAGGGGAGCGTATCATTTTTTCATTCCATCCAAAAGCGGCAAGGCCCAGGCAGAGAATTTTATTGCAACGGTTTCTTTAAGCAAGGGCGACCTGCCACCGGTACTGGATATTGAAAGCACCAACGGGGCTTCGGTAGCCGATATACGGCAACGAACCAAAGACTGGTTGCTGATGATCGAGAAATACTATAAAGTAAAACCCATCATTTACACCAATATCGATTTTTATAAAAATTTCCTGGATGGGGCTTTTGATGATTACCCGTTGTGGGTGGCCCATTACTATGTACGGGATAAACCAAGGATAGAACGGAAATGGAATTTCTGGCAGCACAATGAAAAAGGAAGAGTGAATGGCGTGGATGCCTATGTTGATTTTAATGTATTCAACGGCGACAGTGTGGCTTTCAGAAAAATGCTGTTGAAATGATCCGGCATTAGTGTTAATTTTAAGAAAGAAGTTCAGAAAAAAATCACGGGTATGGGAATGGAAGAAGAAACCAGGGCCTTCTTAACGAAGATATTGCAGACCATATCCATTGTGTTGTTATGGATGATGATCAATGTGTTTATTGGCATTTATAAAGGCTTTGCTTTTTTTGAAGACCGCCCCGGCTGGCCCAATTACCTCTACTATGCCGGGTTTCTTACCAGCCTTGTGGCCCTTATTGTTCACCTGAAACGAAAGTGGAAATTATGATCAGCTGCTGTGATCGGCAACGATCAGCCATTTGTTATTGATCTTCCGGAACAATAAGGTAAAATGACCTCCCACATTGCCAACACTTCTTGTAAGATGCCATTTGCCTACTACAAAAACATAGCTGTCGGATAGTTTTCTTACCTGCAGAAGGTTGAAATCAAGTTTGCCCATGGCAGCGGTATCGGGGTATCCTCTTTTATAATTCTCCAGTGTTTTTTGCCAGCCGTAGGTGATGCCGCTTTTACCAATGAACATTAACGAATCGCTTTGCCAGTAAGGAGTCATAAAACCTTCGATATTGCCTTTGTTCCAGTCAAGACGTTGTTTTTCGATCTCAGAACGGATAATGGCTTCGTCGTTCGATTGAGCCATTGTTGCCACACAGGCGAAATTAATTATAGCAAGGAGCAGGAATATTTTCTTCATCATTACTCTATTGAATATTAAATATAGATAATCCCGAAGGAAGAATTGGCCTAATGCTTATGATGCGGCGAGGAACATTTGCTGCGGTGACAAAGCCGGTAATTGTAAAAGTGAGCGCTGATAATAGCAGCAACAGCAATAAATAAAAACAGGATGGAAAGTTTTCCATCATAAAACTGTTTAAGAACAAGAAAGATAAAACCGGCAGAAAAGATCAGAACCGGTACCAGGGAACGGTGGTGTTTAATAAATCCATGAAACAGCGAATAGGAGCCCACCGCAAAAGCCAGCCCGATCATACCCCACTCAAAAAAAGCATTGTGAATGATGTTTACGCCAAACACAGGAAGCGTTGACAGCAGTACGGGCAGTAAAGCACAATGGATGGCACAGGCAATGGATGTGAAAATTCCCAGTGCATCCCAATTCAGTTTAATATTCATGTGGAGGGCAAAGATAATAAAAATGCAATAATGTTGCAAATAATTGATCACTTTCCTTATTCCTATATGAAAGGGTTGTAAATTTGCGGCAAAGAATATTTCATGAAAAAGAAGTGGCTGATATACGGAGGTTTTTTTATTCTGTTGCTAGGAGGGTTTTACTTTGCCCTTTTCAGCAATTACGACTTTTCCAGGTCCAGCCTGGTAGTTCGTAATGACAATGTGGAAGACTTTAGCTTCATAAACCAGGATGGAAAGACCATCACCCAGCGGGATGTGGAAGATAAAGTTTATGTGGCAGAATATTTTTTTACCACCTGTAAAGGCATCTGCCCCAAGATGAATGCAAACATGCGCCGTGTGTACGATGCGTTTAAGGACGAGCCGGGCTTTATGATCATTTCGCATACCTGCATGCCCGAAACAGATTCGGTGCCTTTATTAAAAGCCTATGAAGAAAAGATGCTCACGGGCAAACTGGTACAAAAAGAAGACGGCTCTTATAAACTGCAATACGACTCAACCACCAGCCATCAACCGCAAACCCCCAACAGCAATTGGAATTTTGTTACGGGAGACAAGGCCCTTCTTTACAAAATGGCCCGGCAGAGTTATGGGATCGATAATGGCAAACCCGATTCAACCCAACTGGTAAAAGACCAATTCATACATACCCAGTTCTTTGCCCTGGTGGATAAACAACGAAGAGTGAGGGGCATGGTTTATGACGGGCTGAGTAATGATGAAGTGGATAAATTGATAACAGACATCAAAGCATTGCTGAAAGAAAAAGTGACCAGCAAGCGGTTTATGAACGGGTTCAGCAATACGCCTAATTAAACGTTTGCGATTTGAACAACAATTTTTTTTTAATCATAAAACGGTAGTTCCCCTTTAGGGGATAGGGATATGGATCAGCTTTTAGATATATTAAGGAAGAACCAGCTTAGTGTTACTGATGGGCGAAAAAAGATATTGGAACTTTTTTTAAAAAGCCCCGGGGCATTGGCCCACGCTGATATTGAAAAGAACACCGACGCTTCCTTTGACCGGGTTACTGTTTACAGAACCCTGCAAACCTTTGTAGAGAAAGGGATCATTCATAATATACCCACAACCGACAACTCGATACTGTACGCCCTGTGTAAAGATAATTGCGAAGCAGGCCATCACCACGATAACCATGTTCATTTCATCTGTGATGTATGTGACAAAACAATTTGCCTGGAACATGTGGCCATACCGGAAGTAAAACTTCCGAAGGGATTTAAGCAAAAACAAACCGATGTGGTGGTAAGCGGGGTTTGTAATGAGTGTAAATAAACAATTAGCTCATCTGCCCTTTCACAAATTCCATCAGCCCTTTTATTTTAGCCGGGCTGAAATCAAATTTCAATCCCGCTGTTTCAAAAAGCTGTGGCAATGTTTTGGTGCCGCCCAATGAAAGTGCCTTGCAATAATTATCCATTGCCTGCTGCCTGTTCTCTTTGAACTGCATCCACATGCCGATGGCGCCCAATTGGGCAATGCCGTATTCGATATAATAAAAAGGCACTTCAAATAAATGTAACTGGCGTTGCCAGCTGTTGCTGCGGAATGTTTCCAGGCCGCTGTAGTCGATCACATCATCCTGGAATTCTTTCAGTATCGCATTCCAGGTGGCGGTGCGTTCTTCGTGTGTGTGCGAAGGGTGTTCATATATCCAGTGCTGGAACTTATCGATGATGGCGATCCAGGGAAAGATGGTGATCACTCTTTCCAGTTGCTGTTCTTTTGCTCTTTGCAGGTCTTCTTTATCCGTAAAGAAAGTTTCCCATTCATCCATACTCATCAGTTCCATGGCCATACTGGCTACTTCAGCAATTTCCATGGGATATTCTTTAAAGCCATTCAGCTCCAATGGATGTGCAAGAAACGAATGCACCGCATGCCCGCCTTCGTGCAACATGGTGGTTACATCCTGCATCTGCCCGGCCGCATTCATAAAAATGAAGGGGGCGCCGCTTTCTGCCAATGGACAGTTATAGCCCCCGGGAGCCTTGCCCTTCCTGCTTTCCAGGTCAAGATGTTTTAATTCATTCATCTTTTTAAGACAGTCGCCAAAGAAGGGGCGAAGCTTTGTAAAGCATTCAATAGATCTTTCAACCAACTCTTCTCCTGTTTTAAAAGGCAGCAAAGGTTTAATACCCTGCGGTTCGGCATCAATATCCCAGGGACGTAATGTATCCAGTCCCAGTTTTTCTTTTTTATGCCGGTAAATGATGTTCACCAATGGCAGCACGTGTTGCTTTACGGCTTCATGAAACTGAAAGCAATCTTCCTTGGTATAATCAAAGCGGCCTAACTCTTTAAAACGGTAATCCCGGTAATTGGGAAGGCCAGCATTAAGCGCTTCCTGGTTTCTTTTTTCTACCAGCTGATCATATAGTTTGTCCAGGGCCTCTTTATCCTGTAACCTTCTTTCATTTATTTTCCGGTATACTTCTTCCCGGACTGCCCGGTCGGGGTTCTCCAGGAATTTGGCTGCCTGCTGCAATGTGTATTCTTTGTCATTCACCAGCACCGTCATCTTGCCTGATATAACGCCGTACTGCTGCTGCATTACAGAAAGCTCGGCCTGAAGCGGAATATTTGCTTCCCGGAAAAGCTCAATGCTTTTACGGATGTTGCGCAGGTAGGTGAAATACTTTTCGCTATCGAGTTCTTTTGCCAACGGGTGATTCACCAGTTTCTTATTCAATGCATCGGAATAAGGCTGGATCTTTGGCTGTATCTCCATGAAGAAGAAATTAAAAGCTTCCTCCAGCGATTTGTTTTCGGTATCACAGGTCATTTTTATCTGACGCCAGCAGGCATCTTCATTTACCAGGGCTTCCAGTTCACTCTGGTCCTTCAGCCATTTTTCCAGTTCACTCCTGGTTTCAATGGACCTTTCAAGCAGGTCTTTAAAATAAGGCTCCAGGCTTTGCCAGTCGGTAACAACAAAATCTTCCGGAACAAATTGGCGGGGTAATTTTTTTATATCTGCGGTGTACATAGTTGAGAATCGTAAGATGTGAGTCGTAAGTGTGGAAGCAAAATTAAAATCCTGCCACGGTTATTAAGCCGGCAGGATTTTTAATAATTTAACTGTCGCCGTTTTCCCTTTAGAGGTTAGGGGCAATTATGCCATCTTCCTCGGCGTATTTATCTTTTTAGCCGGCGCATTTTTTACAGCCGCCGCTTTTGTTTCAACAGACTTGGGTTTGTTTTCTGTTAGGTTGTTTTCAGCAGCGTCTGCCGGGATCTCTGATAATTTGATCTCGATATTGTTTGCTGTTAAAACGCCAAACCATTTCACCATCTTTTTCATATCGCTGGCATATACCCGGCTGAAGTCCATATCGGGATAAACCTTTTCAAAATACTTCTTAACGGCAGCGGCATCATTATCGGCCGGCAATTTTGTCTTGCTTTCTTTCATGGCGTTAAAAACCTCCACCAGGTTCACATTGTCTTTGGTGGTAAAAACTTCAATGCTCTCCAGGTGCGAAAAACTATGAATGCGGCTGCTTACAAATTTTGTGCTTTTGTCTTCAAGGGATTTCACCACCCCTCCATCGGCTTTGGAAGATAATAACTCAAATAATCCCGGTAGTCCGGTAACCGATACCAATTTACTGTATTCCATATACGTCATTTAAATTTTAGGCGTGCAAGTTAATCCTAAAAAGGCAATTTCGTTCTTTATGCCACCTGCCCCGTTAATCCGGGATGCCTGCCATTTATCCAGAATGACTGCCGCCTTTACCAAGGGGGCTTAAAACCCCGGTTTCGGGTGCCAGTTTGGGCAAAAGCCGTCGTCTAATAGGGTACAACAAAAAATTATGAGAGTAAGACCCCTTTTATTAGTACTGTTTTTTACCCTGAGTGCGGCCATTGCAAACAGCCAGGATATTTCGCTGAAAGGCAAACTGAATGACAAAGATGATAAAACACCGATTGCAGGCGCATCCATAAAGCTTGTTTCACTGCGTGATTCTTCCCAGGTAAAACAAACGGTTACTGATAAATCCGGAAACTTTGTATTTAATAATCTTAATCCAAGCGGATACAGGATCTATATCAGCTCCAGCGGGTACGAAAAGATCGAGCAGCGGATAAACCTGCAGGCCAGTAATAAAGAACCCATTGTTTTTCCTTTAGGTAAACTGGTAAAAGACCTTACAGATGTAGTGATAGTTGCCAAAGCTCCCCCGGCAAGACAAAAGGGAGACACCACCGAATTCAGCGCCAGCCAGTTCAAGGTAAATCCTGATGCAACAGCAGAGGATATGATAAAAAAATTACCCGGCATCACTGTTGGTGCAGACGGCACCGTAACTGCCATGGGCGAACAGATAAGAAAGGTAACTGTTGATGGAAAGGACTTCTTTGGCGACGATGCCACGGCAGCACTTAAAAACTTACCGGCATCGGTAATAGATAAGATCCAGGTTTTTGATAAGCTGAGCGACCAGGCCCAACTTACCGGCTTTGATGACGGCAATTCGCAGAAGACAGTGAACATCGTTACAAAATCGGGGATCAAAAACGGCCAGTTTGGAAGAATATATGCCGGGGCAGGAACAGATAGCCGTTATGCAGCTGGTGGTAATGTCAGTTTCTTTAATGGCGACAGGCGAATTTCCCTTGTAGGTAATTTCAATAATATCAATCAACAGAATTTTGCATCGCAAGACCTGCTGGGTGTAACCAGCAGCGGTGGGGGTGGCAGAGGCGGTAACAGGGGTGGCCAGGGTGGTGGCGGGGCTGATAACTTTAATGTGGGCCAGGCAAGCGGTATCAGCAAAACCAATGCAGCCGGCATCAATTTCAGTAATGTGTATGGAAAAAAATTAACGGTGAACGGAAGCTATTTTTTTAACAACAGTCATAATAATAATGAGAGCCTGGTTAATACGGAAACATTCCTTAACCCCAAAAACCAGTTCAGCGCACAAAAAAGTAATTCTGTTTCTGATAATACCAACCACCGGCTTAACCTGCGGCTGGAGTACAAAATAGATTCAGCCAATTCGCTTTTCATTATACCAAGCGTAAGCTTTCAGAAAAACAGGTCCTCTTCCTTTTCTTCATTAAATACATACGAAGGCCTGGCAGATTCTGTTAATAATTCTTTGTCAAACTCATCTTCAGACAGGAATGGATTCAATATACGCAACAACATCATGTACCGCCATTCCTTTCCAAAAAGAGGACGTACCTTATCGCTGGGATTCAGCACGGTGTTTACCAAGAATGACGGCGAGTCTATCATTGATGCCCGGTATCGTTATTACGACAGCCTGGGTATATTCCTGAACGATTCGGTGCAAAACAGGCTGAGTGATAATAATACGAACGGACATACCATCGGGGGTAATGTGGCTTACACAGAACCGATCGGTAAAAAAGGGCAATTACAATTTGATTACACGATATCTGTACAGAAAAACAAGGCCGACCAGCAAACGTTCTCTTACGACGGGCAGAAGTACAGCATGTTTGATACCATACTTTCAAACCGGTTTGATAACAGCATTACTACAAACAACGCTGGTATAAACTACCGCCTGGGGCAAAGCAGGGATGAACAGCTTTCTTTCGGGCTTAACTTTCAGCATGCTAAGTTAGAAAGTCAGCGGGTTTTCCCCACGGCTACAAGTGTTGACCAGTCTTTCGCTAATGTGCTGCCTAATTTAATGTGGCGGAAAAAAATATCGCCCAATGTGAATGTGCGTGTGTTTTACAGGGCGTCAACCAATTTCCCGTCGATAAGCCAGTTACAGGATGTAGTAAATCTCAGCAACCCGTTACGGGTTAGCAGCGGTAACCCCGATCTGAAACAATCGTATACTCATTTTTTATCGGGCCGTTACGCTTACACCAATTCAAAAACAAGCAAGAGCTTTTTTGCAAACCTCATCCTGCAAACAGCCAGCAACTATATTTCGAACGGAACCTTTATACCCGAACAGGATTCTGTAATTCAGCAAAACATCATATTGAAGGGAAGGTCACAACTGACCAAACCGGTAAACCTGGATGGCTATAAGAGCCTGCGTACTTTCTTTACCTACAGTATGCCGCTGAAGTTCATGAAAACAACATTGAACCTGAATGCCGGTTTCAGCTATTCTAAATTACCGGGCATGGTAAATTACCAGAAGACATTTACAAACAGTTATGCTTACAACGGCGGCGTGGTACTGGCCAGCAATATAAGTGAGTACGTGGATTTCAATTTATCGTATACCGCTAATTTCAATGATTCTAAAACGAATACAGCAAACAGCACCACCACCAAGTCTGTTAACCAAAGCATCGGCGCACAGGTAAACCTGCTGAATAAAAAAGGATGGTTCATTCAAAACGACATTTCGGGAAATACCTACAGCGGGTTGTCGCAGGGATTTAACCAGCGTTTCTGGTTGTGGAATGCAGCGATCGGTAAGAAGTTCTTAAAGAATAAAGCAGGCGAATTGAAGTTGTCGGTATTTGACCTGTTAAAACAAAACCAGAGCCTGGTACGAACCGTGACCGGATATTCTGTTGAAGATGCACAAAGCCAGGTATTGCAGCAGTATTTCATGCTCACCTTCACCTACAGCCTGAAGAATTTTGGTACGGCAAATGCCGCTACCAATAATTCCGGATTTGGCCGGGAGCGGATGGGTGGACAGGGCGGAGGCTTTCGTCAGTTTTAATTACTTTTAAAGAAGCTATTAAAATGCGACGCTTTGGATCAACAGGAACTAATTGTACAACTGCAGCAGGGAGACGGATCGGCTTTTAAGAAGCTGGTGGATGAATGGCAGCACATGGTTTACAATACGGCGTTGAGCATAGTGCAGAACGAAGACGATGCCGATGATATAACACAGGATGTTTTTATACAGGTGTACCAGTCGGTAAGTTCTTTTAAAGGTGAATCAAAATTTTCCACCTGGCTTTACCGCATCACGGTAAGCAAGGCGCTGGATCATGAGAAGAAGAAGAAACGGAAAAAACGTTTTGCCTTTGTGCAAAGCCTTTTTGGAAACGAAGAAGATGAGCCGGTGCTGCCGGCAGAATTCAATCACCCGGGTGTTCAGCTGGAGAAGAAAGAAAGGGCTGCAGCGTTGTTCAATGCATTGAAGCAGATACCGGATCAGCAGCGGACCGCTTTTACACTGCACAAGCTGGAAGGGCAGAGTTACCAGGAAGTGGCCGAAATAATGAACACAACATTATATGCGGTGGAGTCGCTGATAGCAAGGGCAAAAACGAATTTGAAAAAAGTACTGAGCAGTTATTACGAAAAAAATATTCCGGAATAATAAAACGATCCGTTATGAATAAGAAAGAACATATCAATAAACTTGTTGAAGAAGCGCTGGAAAGCGTTGACCAGGTAAGCCGTGCAGAAGCAAAACCTTTTCTGCTTACCCGGATCAATGCCCGGATGAATAAGGAAACAGAATCGGTTTGGGAGAAAGCCGGCTGGTTCATTGGCAGGCCTGCTGTAGCCTTTTCGGGTTTATGCATGATCATTTTAATAAACCTGGCGGTATTGCTATTCAATCAGCCATCCAATACGGTTACGCCAACAGAACAGGTGGCACAATCGCCAACGGACGAATTCTCTTATTCTATTGCCACTATTTACGATACTGAAAACACACAACCATAATGATAAACAGGCAAAACAGGAGCAAGGTCTTTCTTTTGGTGATAGCGATATTGCTGGTTGCGAATATTGCCATGGTTACTTTCTTTTTGATGAAGAAAGATTATCGCCGTTCTGAAAAAAGGCCCGACAGGAAAACGATGATCGCCGAATTCCTGAAAAAAGAAATAGGATTTACCCCGGAACAGCTTCTGCAATACGATACGCTGAGTACAAAACACCAGGAGAACGTAAAGAAAATGTTTGAAAGTCACCGGGCATCAAAAGATAAACAGTTCAAAGAACTGGCAGCAGGAGATTTTTCGGATTCCATTATAAACAGGGTTGCCGATCAATCGGCCGGATCGCAGAAGATAATGGAATTGCAGATGTTCAATCACCTGAAAAATATCAGGATGCTTTGCACCCCGGAACAGTTGCCAAAATTCGATTCCCTGTTTGTAAAAATACTGAACCGCAGGGGCGGCGAAGGAAAGAAGAAGCTGACTAAATAAAATTTTAATAATTCACTACATTGTAAACCTTAACTTGAATAAAATGAAAAAACAATTGTTATTAATGATGTCTGCCGCTGTTATCAGTATTACTACGGTAAATGCGCAGGGCGGCGGTCAGCGAATGACCCCCGAAGAAAGAATAAAATTCACCATTGAAAAAATGGCGCCACTGAACCTGGATGCTGCTACAAAAGCAAAATCAGATGCGATCATTACAGATTACATCAATGCGCAGCAAAAAGCAATGGACGAACTAAGGGCAAGCGGCGGAGACCGGGATGCCATGATGGCCAAACGTAAGGAATTAGCCGACGCAAGAGACGCTAAGTTAAAAGCGATCTTTACAGAAGCGCAAATGAAACAATGGAAAGAAGAAATTGAACCTTCATTAAGGCCACAAAGGCCCGCTGGCGGAGGTGGCGGACAATAGTTTAAAGGTGAATGCGAATAAAAGGGCTCCCGCTTTGGCGGGGCCTTTTTTATTAGTACAAAGCCCCGCATTGCTGCAGGGCCTTGAGCCAAATTCCCAAAAGAAACCTACCTAAACCAAACCTTTCCAGCGCATTACTCCTGCGGCGCCTAAAACGGTAATACTTAATAAAATAATTCCTGCAGGTGCGGAGCTTTTGTTCTCCATATCCTGTTTGTATTCCGGTATCAGGGTTGCGTACTGCACACCGGTGTTTTCAGTCTCATCATTTTTCGCCATCGCATCTTCCTGCCAGTTGTTGATATCCGTTCCGGTAAGACGGGTTAATTCCTGCAGCTCTTTCTTTCTTCTTTGCTTCAGGTCCTGTAAATATTTCCTGCCTGCGTCGCAATCAAAATTCCCACTGGCAGGATGCGTGATGATATACCTTGCCTGGAAATTCTCTTTGTTGGGCGTTACCTGGAACATCAGGTCCTGTGCAAATGACTTGCGGTTGTAACGGAAATGTAATCTTGTAAAGTGTACATTCCTGTTACCGTCATCCGGCTCATCATTATCAATATCGCTGTAGTCGCTCCAGTCTTTTCCATTGAGCCACCAAACACCGCTCTGCACCAGGTCTTGTTCGGTTGGCGGGTTGCCTACGCAGGGATCGCATTTCATTTGATTGATGGGCGTAACATTCCAGGCATATTCCAGCATGGCCACGCTTTTGTCTTCATTCTTCCACTGCTGCGTAAATAAATTGCCGTAAAAGGCGCCGAAGTTCTTTTGTACAAACAAGGGAATGTTTTTACCGGTTGTAATATTCGCATTGCGGTAATTGGTGCATTCAATTCTTCCTTTACGGGTAAATGCATATACGATCAGGTCCTGGTCGCCATCGGCATTGGCCATACCCAGGCGTATGGGCAACATAAATTTGGGAGAAGTAAAACTGATCTGTATGGGACGAAGAAAATTATTATTCAGTTTTTGTTTTTCCTTTTCATTCACTTTTACTACAAAGAATTTGAGATTGCTTTTTATATAAGGATCGAGTACTTCTTCTGCATTGGCAGGGATCTTATAGCCATTTTCATTTAACCAGTCTTTTAAACCACTGCTTTCTTTGGCACTCAGGATCAGAATATCGTATTCGCCCACCAGGTATTTGGCTTCCACAGTAACCGACCGGGCACTTCTTTTGATACCATACGCAGACGTAACCACCACTTCATTCAATGATTTGTCGGCAGCTTCAGCCTGTTTTTTTCTTTCATAGTCATAACAGGGATTCTGATCCCAGTATTCCACCAACCGTGGCGCACTGTAATCATTCAGTTTTTGAAAAATGGACTGGTCCACCACCTTAATATTGTCTTTCTTCAATACAACCGGTACGGGCACCACCATCGCAAAATCTTTGGTTTCGCCTTTAAAATCGTTGTACATGGTGATCACATTTTTGTTGCCATCCCTTACCAGGATTACCTGGCTGGTCTTGTTCTTTAACGTACCATCGGCCTTGCTTACATAAAAACCGCAAAAGGAGAACAGTACCGGCGACAGGGCAATAAATCCTCCGAGGATCAGAATTTTCTTTTTCATAAATTATTATTTGAGTTGAATAATTACATTACAAACCTGCTGTAGACCGTTCGCAGGAATCTTTCTTCCTGCGGCGTATATTTTTTGGAAGAGCTCCATTCAAATTTCCTGGCTTTGAACAGCCAGTCGAGTACGGGCACCAATGGTTGGGCCAGTACCAGTATGAATATGGGGGCGCCATTCATGAATTTGAAAGCGCTTAAGTAGAAAGCCACTGCAGCAATGGCAGCACTCCATACTATTCTTGCCATACTATGGTTGGGTGTTGTACGGGGGTCGGTGATCATAAAGAAAGAGAAGAGCAGCAGGCTGCCGGTGCTTACCGACTGGATAAAATGATCCATCGGCCAGCCTAAGTAAATGATCTGCCTGGCAAACAGCAGCGCAGCAAAGGTTCCTAAAAAAGCAAGGCTTACGTCCAGCTTCTGAACCCGGGTGGTAACAATAAATCCCAGGCTCAATACCCCAAACAGTATTACGACGCCGCTTCCCCACTGACCCGGGCTGATCCAGGCACTGCCTGTAACTAAAACGACTACGGTAATGCCCAGTGCCGACGGGTTGAAAATATGCTTACCTTTAATGCGGATGATATACTTAGATAAGATGGAAATAACAGCTGCCAGCACCGCCACCCATAAAAAATTTGTTTTTAGCAACAGGCTCAACCCGAACGAGGATATAAGAACAGAGGGAATCCCTTTTTTATAACGCTGCCATACTCCAGCCTCTTTTTTACCAAAGACAAGTTCACAAATGAACTGGGTGATGAGGCTTGTGATAAAATAAGCGACATAAAGCCATGCTTCATTATCCCAATGCAGGAAGAAAAGACCATAGCATAAAAATACAGACTGAAAGATGATCTGGAAATAACGGGCGTCTTTAAAAAGGGCGGGCAGTTGCATAACAGTTGATTTGCATTAAGGATGAAACCGCCTTTCTGTTTGCACAATTCAATTGTTAAAAAATGGTAAACGCACCGCAAATAAATATTTATGGAAAACAGTGAACGGGCGCATCGCCGCCTATAAAAAAATGGCATTGGTTTATTTTTAATTTCTTACTTTGAATAACATATAGCAATACCGGAGAAAGGGGACCTGTTGCCCGGAGCCTGTTTACCCATGACAGAAAATGACAAACGGAAACATAGCATGACGAAAAATGAAGCAACGGGACGTATTTTATTGTCTTCTGCAAAAACTAACATGGAAAAATTAATCACACTCATTATTTTCAGCTTCCTGCTTTCAGTTGCTGAAGCACAAAGCGGTAAACTCCCCTGCAGCCGGCCCGAATACCGCCAGTTCGATTTCTGGATAGGCGAATGGGAAGCTTTTGGCGTAAACGGAAAAAAGGCCGGCGACAGCAAAATAAGCCTGATACTGGATAGTTGTATCATACTGGAAGAATGGACCAGTGCATCCGTGCAACAAGGGCTTCGCTATGCAGGCAAAAGTTTTAATACCTACAATGCCACTACCAAACAATGGCAGCAAACCTGGGTAGATAATGCAGGGGGAACCAATGAATATATGCAGGGGAAATTTGAGAATAGCCAGATCATCTTTTCCTCCACTCCGTTTAAATTCAGCAAAGACACAATGGCCATACGAAAAATGACCTTTACTAACCTTGGCCCTGCGAAGCTCCGGCAACACGGCGAAATATCTAAAGACAATGGGGCCACCTGGGTAACCGAATACGACCTGGAATACAGGAGAAGAAAATGAAATTCCGGTATTTTTATATACTGACAGCCCTGCTAATTCATGTCGGATGTAATACCAAAGGCGCACAGGATTATTTTACCGGCAGCATTGAATACGCTTATACCTACAGCAGTGATTCATTGAATGCCGATTCGCTGATGAAAGCAAGGCCGGCAAAAGGGGTATTCCGGTACGACCTGGATAATTATCAAAGCCAATTCCTGGGGAAGGACACCCTTACTTATTATTATTCAGGAAGTCTCAATAAAGCCCTTTCGCTGGCAGGTAGCGGGGTTGGTTATGAATGTGAGGATTATGCAATTGCAACAGACTCTGTTACCAGCTGGAGATTGTACGATACTGATGAAAAGATACTGGAACAAAACTGCTCAGTTCTGGAACTGCAAAAGGGAAATTCATGGGTGAAATATTTTATAAGCAAAATGAGGAAAGTTGCTCCTGCCACTTATCAGAAACACAAAGCTTATAACTGGGATGTGTATGGAGAAAAGGGTGGCGGAGGGTTAATATTGAAAATGGAACACCGCTTTAAATATTTCAGTATGAAAGGAACTGTAACGATGATCAAAGATGAGCCCGGGGATTTTAAAGCGCTGCAACTGGATGAAAGAAAATTTCTTGAAATCTGCAACAATAAAAAATAATAAAATGAATAAACTCATTCTGTTTTCTGTCATTGCATCACTGGCATCCTGCAGCGATTCCGGAAAAAAAGACCCGGAGAATCAATTTGACATACAAACGGTAAAGGCCTATATAATGGAAATGAATAAATCCTACAGTAACAGGTTTACAACCAATGATACCGGGTATTACAATGCCCGTTATTGCAGGGATGCCGAGGTCTACTCTCCCGGAGTGGCCGCCGTAAAGGGCAGGGATTCTATCCGGAGCTTCTTTTATCAAAACGGCACAAATAAGGAAGCAATAATCGAACTGCCACCGGGAAAATTTTATGGGAACGAAGAACTGGTGGTGGAAGAAGGATCCTATAATTTCCCCGACGGAAAAGGCGGAAGTTTTGATAAAGGGAAATTCATCGCCCTCTGGAAAGAGGAAGATGGCAAATGGAAATTGTTCCGGGAAATATGGAACACAGATATGGCGCCAGCCAATAAATAAAAAACAACACTAAAACTGAACAATATGCAAAATGCAATCAGCTGGTTTGAGATACCAACCACCGACATTAACCGGGCACAAAAATTTTACGAAGCGATCTTTACCATCAGTATGATACCGATGGACCTGCCCAATATTAAAATGCGCATGTTTCCGCTCGATGATATGATGACCCAGGTGGGTGGCGCCCTGGTTGACAGCGGCGGTTTTCACAAAGCATCTGTCACCGATGGGCCGTTGATCTACCTCAATGGCAACCCCGATGTACAAAATATACTGGACCGGGTACAGGCCGCAGGAGGTAATATCATGGTACCTAAAACGGAGATAAGTCCCGAATACGGATTTATGGCCGTGATAACCGATACCGAAGGCAACCGGATTGGCCTGCACAGCGTTCCACAATAAAAGGATTGGTATGCGAAAATTCCTGCTGCTCAATGCTGTCCTGTTTTCTCTTACTGCAAGGGCGCAAACGGATAGTTTGAAATGGGTGAAAGAGATCAATGAACAGGTATGGAAACCATTCATTACCCATCTTGTTTCCGGAAATAAAACGGCCTTCAGCGCTGTACACAGCAAACGCATTACCCGGGTTGAGATCGACCGGGGGGTGTTGCTGGATTTTGAAAAATATTTTCCGCCTGCTGATACAACCAGCAGTATTAAAAAAAAGAAACCCGATTGGGTATTTGAACTCCGTTTTGATAAACGGATAAGCAATGGCGTCAAAGCATGGGAAAGCGGTTATTATAAGGGAACCGTAAAAGAGGAAGGGAAAAATACCCGGTCTTATTATGGAAGATTCTTTGTTGTACTGGAAAAGGAAAACGGAACCTGGAAGATACTGGTGGATGCAGATACAGGGAAGGATGCAAACGAAGAAAATTTTAGTAAAGCATTTGCGATGGAACCAAAACAATAAAATTTTAAAAGGATACGTATGAGTAATTATGACTGGAGCCGCTTTGTTACCAGGATAAGCATAAATGCTCCCTTCGAAAAACTATATGGGTGCTGGGCTACCCGGGAAGGGATGGAATACTGGTTCCTTCGCTTAAGCGAATATAAAAAGCCAGGCGGAAATGTAAGAGCCGGCAACGAACCCGTACAACCCGGCGATACCTATACCTGGCGCTGGCATGGCTGGAGCGATGAGACAACCGAGTATGGATCCATTCTGGATTGCAACGGAAAGGATCATTTTAAATTCAGTTTTGGAAAGGCAGGAGACTGTACGGTAACTCTTAAAAATGAACTCGGGCAGAACATTGTTGAACTTGTACAAAGCGATATTCCAACTACCGATGAGGGCATGCACTACTGGCACCTGGGCTGTAAAACAGGATGGACTTTTTATTTAGCAAATCTTAAATCGCTGCTGGAAGGGGGCATTGACCTGAGGAATAAGGATGAAAAACTGCAAAACGTAATTAACTCATAAATAGCTATTATGGCTTACAATGAAAAACTGGCCGACCGGGTAAGAGAAATGATCGCTCTCACCCATAAAATAACCGAAGAGAAAAAAATGTTCGGCGGACTTTGTTTTATGGTGAATCACAAAATGTGTGTAGGAGTTGAAAAAGAAAGACTGATGGTAAGGCTTGACCCCGCAAGAACGGATGAAGTGATGGAAAAAGAAGGATGCAAACCAATGGATTTTACCGGGAAGGTCATGAAGGGATACGTTTTTGTTGATATCGGTGCGCTGAATACAAATAAAAAACTGGAATACTGGATAAAACTGGCATTGGAATATAATAAGCTTGCTAAATCATCTAAAAAGAAAAAGAAATGAAAAGAATAATAATTGCAGCCACTGTCATTTTATGTGCTGCCGCTTTTATAAATCCTGTTGATAAAACATTTGAAAAATTATATGTTTTAGAAGGCACCTGGAAAATGACGACCAAACGTGGTGCAATTTGCGAAGAATGGAAGAAGATCAGTGATAATCACCTGCAGAGTAAGGGGTATTTTATCAGGGGAACCGATTCGCTGGTGAACGAACGGGTTGCTTTAACAAATACAAAAGAAGGGGTGTTTTATACCTCTACTGTTGAAGACCAGAATAACAAAGAACCCATTGCTTTTAAAATGACCAGTGCTGAGAACAACAGGTTTATTTTTGAAAATACGCAACACGACTTCCCTAAGCGGATTGTTTACAGGATTGTAACAGCCGATTCAATACATGCTTTTATTGATGACGGTACCGAAACAGGCAAACGTCAGAACTTTTATTACAAGAAACAATGAAATACAGTTTAGAAAGATCCTGCGAAATACTCGACCGGACGCCGGCGGTTCTGCAGTCGCTGTTATCCGGGTTAAGCGATGACTGGATAATGCCCAACGAAGGCCCGGAAACTTTTTCGTCATATGATGTGGTGGGACATTTGATACACGGCGAAAAAACCGACTGGACAGCCCGGGCAAAAATGATCCTTGAATTTGGCAATACAAAAACCTTTGAACGCTGGAACCGGGTTGCCATGTATGAAGAAAGCCAAGGAAAGACCATGCAGCAGTTGCTGGATGAGTTTGCTGCGATAAGAAAGGAGAATATGGCCTGGTTCAGGTCCCTAAATTTAACCGAGGCCGATTTTGACCGTAAAGGAATGCACCCGGTGTTGGGAGATGTAACCCTTCGCCATTTATTAGCAACCTGGGTAGTGCATGATCTTACGCATATTGCACAAATAACCAGGGTGATGGCCAAACAATACAAAGAAGAAATGGGCCCTTGGCCCGAGTTTTTCAGAATACTCAGTTTTTAAATTATCTTTCTTAACCAAAACAATTTGCTATGTCTAAAAGATTCTCATTTTGGATATGGGGAGCCATTGTGACCCAGTTCCTGACTTCTGCCTTCCATTCCTTAAGTTTTTTTGCAAAACAAGAGCCCACAAACGAAACAGAAAAACAACTTATAGATATTACGGGCAGTTATAAAGCCGACCTTGGCATGGGTTTTCACCGAACATTTGCTGAACTGTTTACTGCAGTGAGCCTTTGTTTTACACTTATATGCTTATTTGGAGCGCTGATCAATTGGTATTTTAAAAGGAAAAGCCTTGCTGCAGATTTGTGGAAGGGTTTGCTGCTTATCGAAATGGTAATATTTGGTGCCATGTTTATCGCCATGACGGTATTTGCTTTTTTACCCCCGATCATCTGCACGGCATTGATCTTTATATTTGTAACCGGGGCTTTTTCAACGGCTAATAATAAATGACCTGTATATGCAATCAAAAGCTACAACTGTTGACCAGTACCTGTCAGAAGTTCCGTACGAAAGACAGGCGGCTATGAACAAACTGCGTAAAGTAATTGTGAAAAATTTGCCTAAAGGATTTGAACCCGCCATTAGTTATGGTGGACTG